>JBMDXL010000472.1:0-16300 GCA_048594465.1 Microlunatus sp.
CGGGCTCCTGGTCGCGGACTTCTCCCGCGTTCTCGCCGGCCCGTACGCCACCATGCTGCTGGCCGACCTGGGGGCCGAGGTGATCAAGGTCGAGAGCCCCCGCGGCGACGACACCCGGACCTGGCAGCCACCGGTCCACGAGGGGGTGTCCACCTACTACCTGGGCATCAACCGCAACAAGCGGTCGGTGGTGCTGGATCTGGCCCTGCCCGAGGACGTCGCCCTGGCCCGCGAGCTCGCGCGACGGGCCGACATCATGATCGAGAACTTCCGGCCGGGCGGGCTGACCCGCTTCGGACTCGACTACGCCACCGTCGCTGCCGACAACCCCGCGGTGGTCTACGCCTCGATCAGCGGCTTCGGCACCACCGAGGCCGGCGCGGCGCTGCCCGGGTACGACCTGCTGGTCCAGGCGGTCTCCGGGCTGATGAGCCTGACCGGGGACCCCGCCGGGCCGCCCACCCGGGCCGGGATCTCGGTGTTCGACGTCATCGCCGGGCTGCACGTGGTGATCGGCGTCCTGGCCGCCCTGCACGACCGGGAGAGCACCGGCCGCGGCCAGCAGGTCGAGGTCAGTCTGCTGGCGTCGGCGCTGTCCGGTCTGGTCAACCACACCAGCGCGTACGTGGCCGGCGGCGTGGTCCCGCACCGGATGGGCAACGGGCACCCGAGCCTGTTCCCGTACGAGCCGCTTCCCTGCGCCGACGGTGACCTGATCGTCGCGGTGGGCAACGACACGCAGTTCCGGGCGCTGGCCGAGGTGCTCGGCGTCCCCGAGCTGGCCGACGACGCGCGGTTCGCCCGCAACCAGGAGCGCACCGTGCACCGCGAGGCGCTGCGGCCACGGCTGGAGGAGCGGCTCCGGACCGCCGGCACGGCGGCGTGGTCGGCGCGGCTCACCGCGGTCGGGGTGCCCTGCGGACCGATCAACAGCGTCGCCGAGGGGATCGCGTTCGCCGAGGAGATCGGGCTGGACCCGGTGGTCAGTCTCGGACCGGCGGACGCCCCCGTCCGCAGCGTCCGCCACCCCATCACGTTCTCCCGGACCCCGGCCGACTACCGCCGCCCGCCGCCCGGGCTGGGCGAGCACGACGACGAGGTCCGCGCCTGGCTCAGCGCTCCCGGCTGACCCGATGCGTCGACGCGCCCGTGCGGGTGCCAGCAGAGATCGGGACGAACCTGCGGCTCAACGGTCCCGCGCCCGGCGTGTCGGGCTCCTCCCGAGCGTTGAGCCCCGGGTTTGTCCGCGGTTGTGTCCGGGACCGGTTGTACGGTGCGGGGACGTGACGGGCGAGGTCCGCCCGGCGAGGCGGTGAGGAGAGCGGCAGCGGTGACCGACGGCTTCGACCCGACCCCCGGCGGGCCCGACGGCGACACCCCCGTCCGGGAGGGCACTGTCGGTCTGGTGGCCGGCACCGAGGACTCCACCCCTCTGCTGTTCCGGGTGGCGGTGGCCGAGGACGCCTACCTGCAGCTCGACGACGTGGTGCTCACCGTCCGCGACGTGCCCGGGGTCGGACCGGTCAGCACGGCCGGCGTGGTCACCCAGGTCCGGGCGCGGCACGAGGGGGCGTCCTTCGGGTCGGACACGTTCCTGATCGCCGACGGCGTGCTGCCCGCGCACCTGCAGGAGATCGCCGAGGTGACCACCACCCGGGTGGAGCCGGAGTGCTACATCCCTCCCCGTCCCGGCACGCTCGCCGTGCGGGCCTCCGGACTGGACCGCGACCGGGCGCTCTACTTCGACCAGATGGCCACCAAGGTGCCGATCGGGATGGGGCGCGACGGCGAACCCATCTACCTCAACCTGGAGTTCCTGGACGGCACCCGCGGCGCCCACGTGTCCATCTCCGGCATCTCCGGGGTGGCCACCAAGACCAGCTTCGCCCTGTTCCTGCTGCACGCCCTGTTCACCTCCGGTGTGCTGGGTAAGCGGCAGCTGAGCACCCGGGCGCTGATCTTCTCGGTCAAGGGCGAGGACCTGCTCTTCCTGGACCAGCCCAACGTCCGGCTGGACGACGACCTGCGCGCCGACTACGGCGCCCTCGGACTGCCGGCGACACCCTTCGCGTCGGTCGGCTTCTTCGCCCCGCCCGTCCCGTACGACCAGACCGGTCGGCCCAACGTGACCGGCCGGACGTCGGGGGTGAGCGCGTTCTGGTGGACGCTGGCCGAGTTCTGCCGCGACGAGCTGCTGCCGTACGTGTTCGCCGACGTGGAGGACGAGCGCAACCAGTACACGATGGTCGTCCACCAGGTGGCCGGGCGACTGGCCCGGGACGCGCAGCCGGCCGGCCGCGACGGGGCGGTCTCGGTGGACGGCCGGATCGCCCGCACCTGGACCGAGCTGGTCGACCTGATCGCCGACAAGGTGAGCGACGACGCCACCCGGACGGCCTGGGCCGGGCCCGTCACCGGGATCGGCACCATCAACGCCTTCATCCGCCGGCTGCGGTCCTCGGTCCGCCCGCTGTCGCCGATCCTGCGCGGCGACCTGACCGAGACCTCGGGTCGCACCGTCGACACCGCGAACCACCAGGTCACGGTGATCGACCTCAACACCCTGCCGGAGCGGGCGCAGCGGTTCGTGGTCGGCGTGACCGTGGCCGCCGAGACCGCGCGCAAGGAGAAGGCAGGTCCGGGCGGGCTGCTGTTCACCATGATCGACGAGCTCAACAAGTACGCCCCGAGGGAGGGCAGCTCGCCGATCAAGGACCTGCTGCTCGACATCGCCGAGCGCGGTCGCTCGCTGGGGATCATCCTGATCGGGGCGCAGCAGACGGCCAGCGAGGTGGAGCGGCGGATCGTGTCGAACTCCTCGATCAAGATCGTCGGTCGCCTGGACCCGGCCGAGGCGGGCCGGCCCGAGTACGGCTTCCTGCCCGCCTCCCAGCGGCAGCGGGCGACGCTGGCCAAGCCCGGCGCGATGTTCGTGTCCCAGCCGGAGATCCCGGTGCCGCTGGCCATCGAGTTCCCCTTCCCCGCCTGGGCCACCCGGCTCAGCGAGTGCGCCGCGCCGCCCACCGGCCCGACCGGGACCACCACGACCGCCGCCGGGGAGAGCCCGGCCCCACGCCCGGCCCGGGATCCGTTCGCCCGGCTGCCCACTGTCGACGACGACTTCGACGACGCGGGCATCGACCCGCCGCCGCCGTTCTGACCCGGCCGACTCAGGACTGCTGATCATGAAGCTGCTGCACACCTCCGACTGGCACGTCGGCAAGACCCTCAAGGGCCGGTCCCGGCTGGACGAGCAGAAAGCCGTGCTGGCCGAGATCGTCGAGCTGGCCACCACCCACGAGGTCGACGCCGTCCTCATCGCCGGCGACGTCTACGAGAACGTGTCGCCCACCGCCGACGCCCAGAAGCTGGTGATCACCACGCTGCTGCGGCTGGCCCGCGCGGGCATCGAGGTGATCGCGATCGCGGGCAACCATGATCACGGGCCGACGTTCGAGGCGTACCGGCCCCTGATGCGCACCGCCGGCATCCGGTTGATCGGCAGTCCCCGGGCCGCCGACCAGGGCGGGGTGCTCCGCTTCCGGGCCCGCTCCACCGGGGAGGAGGCGGTGCTGGCCACCCTGCCGTTCCTGTCCCAGCGCTACGCCGTCCGGGCCGCTGAGGTGATCACCCAGACGCCGGCGGAGAACGTCGGGGCCTACGACCAGCTGGTCCGCGAGGTGCTGGCCAACCTGACCGCCCCGTTCGGTGATCAGACGGTGAACCTGGCCATGGCCCACCTCACCGTGCTGGGCGGTCGGCTCGGCGGCGGTGAGCGGGAAGCGCAGTCGATCATGGAGTACAGCGTCCCGGCCGCGATCTTCCCGATCGACGCCCACTACGTGGCCCTGGGTCACCTGCACCGGCGGCAGTCGGTGCCGGCCGCCGGTCCCGTGCACTACTCCGGCGCCCCGTTGGCCGTCGACTTCGGCGAGCAGGACAACACCAACGTGGTCTGCCTCGTCGAGGCGGCACCCGACACCCCGGCCCGGGTCACCGACCTGCCGATCCGGGCGGGCCGGCGGCTGCGGACCGTGACCGGCACGGTGGAGCAGCTGCTGGCCGACCCGACCGCGTACGGGGAGGACTTCCTGCGGGTCCGGGTGACGCAGGCGGCGTACGCGGGGATGCGGGAGCACCTGCTGGAGGCGCTGCCGAACGCGCTGGAGATCCGGCTGGACCCGCAGTTCTCGGTCAGTCCGCACGCCGACGCGGCCCGCCGTCCGCCCGCCGCGTCCCGGACCCCGGCCGAGCTGTTCGCCGACTACTGCACGTCCGCGGCCGTCGACGACCCCCGGCTGAACCGGCTGTTCGACGAGCTGCACGACGAGCTCAGCACCGGGAGGTCCTGAGCCGTGCGCCCCGTCCGTCTGGATCTCAGCGGCTTCGCCGCCTTCCGCGACCCGACCGTCGTCGACTTCACCGACGCCGACTACTTCGCCCTGACCGGACCGACCGGCTCGGGCAAGTCGACGGTGATCGACGGGCTGACCTTCGCCCTCTACGGCTCCGCCCCGCGCTGGGGTCGGGAGAACGCCATCCAGTACGCGCTCGCGCCGACGGCCAACCGGTGCACCGTCCGGCTGGTCTTCGACGTGGCCGGGCAGCGGTACGTCGTCGCCCGCGAGGTGCGGCGGGTCGGCAAGCAGATCGCCCAGCGCAACGCCCGGTTCGAGCGGTACGCCGATCCGGCGGCCAGCGGCGACCCCGCGGTCGACGAGCCGACCGAGTCGCTGGCTGCCGATCCCAAGGCCGTACGCGCTCAGGTGGCCGAGCTGCTCGGCCTCGACTTCGAGGACTTCTGCACCTGCGTCGTGCTGCCCCAGGGTGACTTCGCCACCTTCCTGCAGGCCAGCGTCGGACAGCGGCAGGACATCCTGCTCAAGCTGCTCGGCGCCCGGCACTACGACGCCATCGGCCGGTTGGCCGGACGCCGCGCCAACGACGCCCAGGCCCGGGTGGACGCGCTCTCGGGTGAGCTCGGCGGCTACGCCGACGCGACCGCGGAGACCGAGACCTCCGCCCGGGCCCGCGAGGACGAGCTGGCCGCGCTGGTCGCCACCGTCACCGAGGAGGTGGCCGCGGTCGGCGCGTTGGCCGCCGAGCGGGAGCGGGCGGCGACCACGGTCGCCACGACCACCGAGGTGCTGAGCCGGCTGGAGGAGCTCTCGGCTCCGGCGGACATCGAGGAGAAGCAGTGGGTGTGGGCGGCGGCCGAGCAGGCCTACCACGAGGCCGGCGCCGCCGAGACCCGTGCCGCCGAGGCGGAGCAGGCGCTCAGGTCCGGGCCCACCCGCAGCTGGCTGGACGAGACGCTGCGGTGGCACGCCGAGCTGGCCGCGGCGGCCGAGCGGGAGCCGGAGGTCGCCGCCACGGCGGCCTCGGCGGCCACGGTGCTCGAGCAGGCCTCCGGGCTGGCCCAGGCGGCGCACGCCGACCTCGAGACCGCGCGCCACCGACACGACGAGGTGCGTGCGGTGGCGGAGCGCACCGCGGGCACGGTGGCCGAGCTGACCGATCGGATCGCCGCGCTGCGGGCGGTGGTGGCGCCGGCCGGCGCGGGTGACCTCGACACGGCGGTGGTCGCCGCGCGGGACCAGTGGCAGACGGCCGGCCGCGCGCTGGAGGCCGCCTAGGCGAGCCTGGCCGACACGCGCCGCACCGTCGCCGGTCTGCCGGAACGCAGCGCCCTGGCCCGGCAACGTCAGACCGTCGCCGACTACGCGACAGCCGCGGCTCAGCTCACGCTGCTGCGCGAGCGGCGCCAGACGAGCGCCGAGCAGGTCGAGGCCGCCGAGTTGTCGCTGGTCGACGCACGACACGCGCAGCACGAGGCGGCCGACGAGGTCGAGCGCGTCCGGGCCCAGACGGTGGCCGCCGATCTGCGCCCGCACCTGCAGATCGGTCACGCCTGCCCCGTCTGCGACCAGGACGTCGCCCGGCTGCCGCCCCCGCTGCCGGCCCCCGGTCTGGACGCCGCCCGGGCTTCGGTCGACGCAGCACGTCAGCGGCTGAGCGAAGCCGAGACCGTCGTGCTGCGGTTGCGGACCGTGGACACCGCCCTGGACACCCAGCTCGCCGGTCTGGTCGAACGCCTGGCCGAGCTGGACCGCACGCTCCTGGTCGACCTCCCCGCTCACCCGGGTGGTGCGGAGCGCGACCCGCGCCGGGACCGAGCAGCCCTGGACGACCTCGGCGACCAGCTGGACCGGGCCGTCGCGAGCGAACGTGCCGCGACCACGGCGCGCGAGACGGCGCGGACAGCCCTCCAGCAGGCCGAGGCGGAGGGCCAGCGACTGGCGGCCGCGGCGCAGCAGGGCTGGGCCGAGCTGCACGCCACGAACGGACGGCTCACTGCCCTGGACGCACCCACGATCACGGCCGAGACCCTCGGCGCGGCGTGGTCGTCGCTGACGGCGTGGGCAGCCTCTGCGGCAGAGATGCTGCAGACCGGCGACCTGCCCACCGCCCAGACGGCGGCGGTGGAGGCGGAAGCCACCCGGCGGACCGCAGCCGAGCGGGTCGACCTCGCCGTCGCCGCCGACCGGACCGCCCGGGAGTCGCTCACCGAGGCCACGCTGGCCGAGGACCGGGCGCGCAGCGAGCTGACGGCGCTCACCTCCGTGATCACCCAGCGGCAGGCGTCACTGGCCGACCGGCCGACGGCGGACGAGACCGCGCGGCTGGCCGAGGAGCTCCGGCAGCGGGAGGTCCACGCCGCGGAGCAGAGGCCGCGCGCGCAGCAGGCCGTGGCCGCCCGGCAGCGGGCCGAGTCCGTACGGGAGCGCTGTCGCGCCGAGGAACAGTCCGAGCGGGCCACCCTGCTCCGGACCCGCGAGGGTCTGGCGGGTCTGGACCTGCCGCCCCTCGACGGGGACGACCTGGCCGTGGCCTGGGTGCAGCTGGCCGGCTGGGCGGCCGCGCAGACGGAGCGGCGCCGCGGCGAGCTGGCCGCCTCGGCCACCGCCGTGGATCGCGCCGACAGCCAGCTCGCCGAGCGGTACGACCGGATCCGGGCGCTGCTCGACGAGCACCAGCTCGACAGCGTCCGGGAGCTGCTCGACCCCGGCGACTCCGGTCCGGCGGACCCGACCCGGCTGAGCCGGGTCCCCACCCTGGTGGAGCTGGCGCTGGAACGGGCCCGGTCCGCCACCGCCTCGATCGTCCAGCGCCGGGCGGCCGCCGACCGGCTGCGGGCCTCGATCGCCACCGACACCGATACCGCGCAGGTGAGCCGGACCCTCCAGCAGCTGATGGCGGCCAAGCGGTTCCCGCAGTGGCTGGCCGACGCCGCCCTGGACACCCTGGTGGCCGACGCGTCGGCGTCCCTGCTGCAGCTGTCCGGTGGCCAGTTCGAGCTCACCCACGACCGGGGCGAGTTCTTCGTCATCGACCACGCCGACGCGGACTCCCGCCGGTCGGTGAAGACCCTGTCCGGCGGCGAGACCTTCCAGGCCAGCCTGGCCCTGGCGCTGGCCCTGTCCGACCAGCTCGCCACCCTGGCCGCCGGTGGCCGGACCACGCTGGACTCGATCTTCCTGGACGAGGGTTTCGGCACCCTGGACCCGGACGCGCTCGAGATCGTGGCCGGCACGCTGGAGAACCTGGCCCAGGGCAACCGGATGGTCGGGGTGGTCACCCACGTGGCCGCGCTGGCGGACCGGGTGCCGATCCGGTTCGAGGTGAGCCGGGACAGCCGGACGTCGACCATCGAACGGGTCGGCCCGTGACCACGTCCGCCGGGGACCCCCGGACCGACCGACCGACCCTGCGCTTCGCGGTGGACAGCTGGGACCCCGGCTACGGCACCAGCTTCGGCATCGAGGGCCCGCCCGAGACGGTGACCACCGTGGTCACCGACGTCGAGGTCCCGGCCGACGACTGGGCACCGATCGCGGCGACCCGGTTGCCACCGCCGCGAGCCACGATCTTCGTCGACGGCGTCCGGCGGATCGACGCCCGGATCTGGATCGACGGGTCGACGGGGGGCGGGGAGGCGTCGATGGGGCTGTGCGCCTCGTACGCCGCCGGGGCCATCTGCTGCTGCGCGACCGGCGCCCACCTGCTGCCGCCCGAGATCCGCCGCGGGCTGTTCACGATCGACACGCACGCCGGCGGGCTGGCGACCTCTGCCGGCACCTACCAGGTGTTCCCCACCACGGTGAACGAGAAGCAGGGTCTGGCGCTGAGCCTGTCCGCAGCGCTCCAGCAGCGGCTGACCGAGCTCGAGCTGATCGCCGCGGTCGGGGCGCGCAACCACGGGTCCGACCACCCGGAGCCGGACCACGGCACCCCCGACGGCACCGAGCTGCTGGTCGTCGACGGCCCGGTCCGCGGCCGGGAGCACCTGCCGCGGGTGCTCGGCTTCATCAAGTCCCACCAGATCGCCTACCTCGAACCCCGGCTGCACCAGCTGGTCGGCGCACTCGGCCCGACCCAGCGGACGCCGGTGTTCCTGATCGGAGGCAGCTTCGACCGGTTCAGCTGGTATCTGCGGCTGCCCGGTCCGCGCCGTCACTCCTGGTCCGGCATCGCCCGGGTGGAGTGCGCGGCCAACGTCTCCGCCACCGACGTGATCGCGCTCGCGGCACTGTCCCAGGCCGTCCTGCCCCGCTTCGCCTCGGAGGAGTTCAAGGACCCCCGGGCCCCGCAGAACCTCTACCCGGTGGGCGCACTGGAGTCCGAGCTGCGCCGCCGCCTGGGTCACCCGGGGCTGGTCTACCGGGCGTTGCGGGCCGCCGCGCACGCGGGACGGACGTGAGGCTCAACGGCACTCACCGGCCCGACACGCCGACGGCGGGCGATTGAGCCGCACGTCTGTCCCGGCTCGTCGTCCCGACCCGCGCGAGGAGGGATTCGTCCGCGGCCAGAGGTAAGCCCTTCCGCCCGGGCCACCCCCGGCAGTAGCGTCCGCGCATGATCCGACGCAGCCGCAGGCTGTCCCTCGTCTTGGCCGCCCTCGCGACGCTGATGGGTCTGGCGCTGGTGACCGCCGCCCCGGCTGACGCCGGCAGCCGTCACTCCCGCACCCTGAGTTACACCGCGCTGGGCGACTCGTACGCCGCCGGTTTCGGTGGTGGACGCTACGAGAACGGCTGCTACCAGAGTCCCCGGGGTTACCCGGCGCTGCTGGACCGGCAGACCCGGGCGAGCCTGGACGTCGACGTCACCTGCAGCGGCGCGACCACCGCGACCGTGCTGGCCGGCCAGGTGCCGCTGCTGCCGCACCGGGCCCGGCTGGTCACGCTGACGGTGGGCGGCAACGACCTCGGCTTCGCCACCGTGGCCACGACCTGTGCACCGGGACCGAGCGTGGCCTGCCAGACCGCCATCGCCTCGGCCCTGACCCTCCTGGCCCCGCAGGCGGGCGGACCCAGCGTGCTGTCCACCCGCCTGGCCACGACGTACGGCGCGGTGGCCGCCGCCGCGCCCCGGGCGGAGATCCTGGTCACCGGTTACCCGCTCCTGTTCGAGACCCCGACCGCCAGCACCCCCGACGCCACGACCATCGCGGCCCTCAACAACGCGACGGTCGCGTTGAACAGCACGATCAAGGCCACGGTCGCCGCCACGGCCGCCGGCGGTGCCGACATCCGCTACGTCGACGTGGCCGCCGGCTTCGCCGGGCACGGCATCGGCAGCCGGCGCCCGTACCTGCACGCCACCGGGCCCGAGGCCCTGCACCCGACGGCGCGCGGCTACCGCGTCTACGCGGCGGCGCTGACCGAGGCCCTCACCTACCGCTGAGGGGCCAGCGCCACCACCAGCTCCCGGACGACGCGCTCGTCGAGCAGCCGGTCGCCGTAGAGGTCGCGGATCTGCTGCATCCGGTAGCGGACGGTCTGGGCGTGCACGTGCAGCGCCTCTGCCACCTCCTCGCGGCGGCCCTGGTGCAGCAGCCAGCAGATCAGCGTCTCGGCCAACCGCTCCCGGGTGGCCTCACCGAGCTCGGCCAGCGGCTCCAGCACGCGGCGCCGCAGGTCGGCCAGCGCGTCGGCGTCGGCCCCCACCACCAGGTCGACCAGGTGGTCCTCCGAGTCGACCGGCTGCCCGGACTCCGACGCGACGGCCAACCCCCGGGTCCGCACCGCACGGTCGTACGAGGCACGCACGGCGGTCCAGGGGCGTGCCGGTCCGACCACCGCCTGCCGCCGGTCCAGCACCCGGAGCAGGTGCTGGCGTCCCCCGCCGTCCATCTCCGGCACCAGCAGCAGCGCGTACGGCTGGTCGACCGCCCAGCCGTCGGCGCCCGGCAGGTCCTCGGTGACCAGCAGGGTCTCGGCGCCGAGCAGGGCCAGCACGCCGTGCACCTGGACGGCCGGCAGCAGCACCGCGGTCAGGGTGGAGGGCGGGATCCACTCCGCCCGCTCGGCGGCGGCGGTCAGCACGTCGGCCGGAGCGCCGGCCAGCAGGCGCTGACCGAGCCGCTCGCGGTAGCGCTCCCGCACCCGCCCGCTGGTGTTGAGCTCGTCGTTGTAGCCGGCCACGCTGGCGGCGGACAGCTCGTCGATGTAGGCGAACAGCAGCTCGGCGAACTCCGCCATGGCCGACGCCGGCAGTCCGGCCTCGCCGGCGGTCCGGGCCAGACCGCGCCAGCTGACCCGGGCCCCCACCCGGTAGGCGGCCAGCAACGCGTCCATCGACCGGCCGGCGCGGGCCTCGCCCCGACCCAGGGCGTACGCGCCCTCCAGGGTGGTCCGCCGCGGTGTGCTGGGGTCGACGTCGCTGGTGCCACCGGCCAGCTTGAGGAAACCGCCGATGGCCATCTGCACCGCGGCCTGGATGCTCTCCCCCATCGGCCCGCGGAAGCCGACCCGGTAGCCCGGCACCTCGGCCATCACCGCCACCAGCGTCTGCGAGGCCACGGTGGGCAGACCGTCCCGCAGCGCGCGCAGCACCTGGCCGTCGATGCGGAAGGCGTCCGGGTCCGGTCGCTCCTCACTCTCCGAGATCGTCAACTGTTCCCTCCGAACAAGTGAGGCCGAGAAGTTCACGCCGAACGGTCATGATCTTAGCCCTCAGGTCCGGAACGATGGTTCCATGAGCGTTTCCTTGCAGTGGGCAGGAGCCGGACGGCCGTCCTTGCGGCAACGGTTGGTGCGGCTGGCGGAGCGGGTCACCACCCCGCTGCTGCCGGCCGACTACCTCGACCTGTTCGACCCACTGCGTCGGGGCGCCGAGCTGCGCGGCCGGATCATGGCCGTGCACCCCGAGACCGCGGACGCCGCCACGATCGAGATCCGACCGGGCGCGGACTGGGCCGGCCACGTCCCCGGCCAGTACGTCCGGATCGGGGTCGACGTCGACGGGGTCCGTCAGTGGCGCGCGTACTCGCTGACCCACGGACCCCGCTCCGACGGTCGGATCAGCGTCACCATCAAGGCCGTGCCCGACGGGCTGGTGAGCACCCACCTGGTCCGCGCGAGCCGTCCGGGCACCCTGGTCCACCTGGAGCAGGCCACCGGTGACTTCGCGCTGCCGACCGAGGGCGGCAAGTTCCTGTTCGTCACCGCCGGCTCCGGCATCACCCCGGTGATCGGCATGCTCCGCAACCTGTTCCCGGTCGCCGACGCCGGCGTGGTCCGGCTGCCGCGCTCCGAGCCGTACGACATCGTCGTGCTGCACGTCGCGCCGACCGCGTCGGACTCGATCTTCCTGGCCAACCTGCGCGAGCTCGACGCGGCGGGGATGATCCGGCTGATCAGCCGGCACAGCGACGAGCACGGCCGGCTCGACGTCGACGACCTGACCGCGCTGGTCCCCGACCTGGCCGAGCGGACCACGCTGGCCTGCGGACCGGCCGGTCTGCTGGACGCGCTGCAGCAGCACCACGACGCCCGCGACCTGCCGCTGGTCACCGAGCGGTTCCGCACCGAGCGGGTGGTGATCGGCGACGGTGGCACCGTGGCCTTCGCCCGCAGCGGCACCGCGGTCACCGCCGACGCGGGCACCCCCATCCTGGACGCCGCCGAGCAGGCCGGCGTGCTGATGCCGTCCGGCTGCCGGATGGGCATCTGCTTCGGCTGCGTGCTGCCGCTGCGCTCCGGCTCCGTCCGCGACCTGCGCAACGGCGAGGTCACCACCGCGACCGAGGGCGAGACCGCCGGGGGCGGGATCCGCATCCAGACCTGCGTCTCCGCGGCCGCCGGGGCCTGCGAGATCGACCACTGACCGACCGCCTCACCCGGCAGACCGCACCACCCACGCGAGACCGACTCCGAGATCGAGGGCACTGACATGACGGCACTGCAGAAGAAGGACCACAACCCGATCGCCCACCGGCCGGCGGCCGACATCGAGCAGAGCGGCGTCGAGCTCGACGCCATCCGCCAGTCCGTCATCGACACCCGCGGTGCCGACGACGCGGCCTACATCCGCACGGTGATCAAGGCGCAGCGGACGCTGGAGCTGGGCAGCCGGGCCGTCCTGCTGGCCTCGTTCTTCCCGCCCGCGTGGATCATCGGCACCGCCGGTCTCTCGGTGGCCAAGATCATCGAGAACATGGAGATCGGCCACAACATCATGCACGGCCAGTGGGACTGGATGCGCGATCCCAAGATCCACTCCACCGCCTGGGAGTGGGACCACGCGTCCCCGTCGGAGCAGTGGAAGCACGCCCACAACGAGCTCCACCACGCGTACACCAACGTGATCGGCAAGGACAACGACCTCGGCTACGGCATCATGCGGGTCGACGAGGACCAGCGCTGGGTGCCGATGTACCTGGCTCAGCCGCTGTGGAACTTCCTGAACGCCTGCTTCTTCGAGTACGGGATCGCCGCGTACGACCTCGAGCTCGGCCGCAACATGAAGACCAAGAAGCGCCGCCAGAACCCGGAGTTCCGGAGCCGCGCCAAGCAGGTGCTGGCCAAGATCCGCAAGCAGATGACCAAGGACTACGTCCTGCACCCGCTGCTGTCCGGCCCGTCCTTCTTCCACACGCTGGCGGCCAACGCCACCGCCAACCTGGTGCGCAACCTGTGGACCCACTCGGTGATCATGTGCGGTCACTTCCCCGAGGGCGTGGAGACGTTCGAGCGTCGCTCGATCGAGGGCGAGACCCGGGGCGAGTGGTACCAGCGGCAGATGCTCGGCTCGGCCAACATCTCCGGCAGCAAGGCCATGCACTTCATGACCGGCAACCTGTCGCACCAGATCGAGCACCACCTGTTCCCCGACCTGCCGAGCAACCGCTACGCCGAGGTCGCGCCGCAGGTCAAGGACCTCTTCCAGCGGTACGGCCTGTCGTACACCACCGGTTCGCTGCCCCGACAGGTCGCCTCGGCCTGGCACAAGGTGATCCGGCTGTCGCTGCCGAACGACTTCCTGTCCGGCCGGAAGTCCGCCGACGTCACTCCGGTCCGCCCGGCCGACGAGCCCGCGCTGGCCACCGCCGCCTGAGCGTCCGACCAAGGCACGCACGGAGCCGCCGTCCCCGTCGGGGCGGCGGCTCCGTCGTCGGTGGCCGACCTCTCAGTCCACCAGCACCGGCTCGTCGTCGACCGGGGCCGCCGCCGGTTCGCCGCGGTGGGTGAGTCCGATACCGGCCAGCACCACGGCCAGCAACAGGTAGCCGAGGGCCACCTGGGGCGAGGCCGCCCACTCGACCTCCTCGGCGTGCAGCAGACCGATCCAGGACAGCGGAGCCCCGGCCACCGCCGCGATGGCCGCCCGGAAGAGCTGCCGTTCCAGGATGAAGGTGACGATCGCCCCGAACACGATGCCGGCGAGCACGGCGCCCTGACCCAGCACGTGCAGACCGTGGTAGACCAGGCCGGCGTCGGTCAGGGGGCCCTCGCCGAGCGTCGCCGCCGTGGTCCCGGCGGCCGCCAGCGCGTTGTCGATCAACCCGGCACCCCAGGCCGCCAGGTTGGGGATGATCGCCGCCACCACCGCCGCCGCGTGCAGCCGTGGCACCGCCTGGAACGCCTGGGCGCCGATCAGCAGGCCGATGTAGAGCAGGATCGGCACGATGGCCGGCAGCGGCAGGACGGCGGACAGCAGACCGAACAGACCCAGGAAGCAGAGCACGGCGATGGCCAGACCGCTGGCCATGGAGTAGCTGGTGCGTCCACCGGCCTCCTTCCAGCCAGGGTGGCCGATGTAGACCGCGGGCGGGAAGGGCGAGCCGAGGGCGGACCCGACGATGGCGCCCGTTCCGTCGGCGATCAGGACGCTGCGCAGGCTGTAGCTGTCCCCCGCCGCCGCCGCGCTCTCCACGTTGCTCATGGCTTCGAGGAAGTTGTAGACACCGAGCGGGATCGCGGTGGCCAGCAGAGGCGCGAGGTTGGTCAGGCCGGCTCCGAGGAGATCCAGGTTGAGGGTCGGGACGGCGAGAGCGATGTCGCCGACCGCGGTCGTGACGTCCGGCACGGACATGTAGCCGCCGATCCAGCCGATCGCCGTGCCGACCAGGAGCGCAGCGAGTCCGACCGGGATGTTGCCCGGCAGCTTCAGCCCGGTCAGGAAGCCGACCAGGATGATGCCCAGCACCGGCAGGCCGATCCAGGCGGCCTCCCAGATCTGCGCGGCCGGGCGCATCGAGATGAAGCTGAGCGAGATGCCGGCCAGCGTGCCGAGCAAGGCGGCTCGAGGCGTGATCCGGCGGATGACCGGACCGATGAACGCGCCGATGAGCACGATCACGCCGATCACGAACGCCCAGGCCAGCCCGGCTTCCCAGGCCCGGACCGGGTCACCGGTGGTCAACGCGATCGGCAGCATGATCACGAACACCACGATGAACATGTGCGGCACGCTGGGTCCGTACGGGAGCGCGGTGACGTCCAGCCGGTTCTCCCGCCGCGCCAGGCGACGGGCCAGGATCGTGTAGTAGACGTTCCCGACGATCAGGGCGATGCCGAGGGCGGGGAGCACCGTGCCGAGCACCGACTCGGTGGGCACCTTGACCACGAAGATCAGCAGGCCGGTCAGGGTCAGCACGTTGACCAGGATGTTGAAGGCCAGACCGAAGAAGGCGTTGGTGTCTCCTCGGGTCCACCACGGGACCAAGATGCCGGACCGAGTGCGGGACGTGGGCAGGAGGGTGCTGAGGTTCATCGGGGTCCTCGAGGGGTCAGGCCGCGCTGGCGGCGACCGCTGACAGGTGCTGGAGCAGGGTGGCGGAATCCGTCACCCAGCCGAAGATCCCGCCCTGGGCGGTGATCATGTCGAGTCCCACGCGCTGGAACTCGGGGAAGTAGGAGCCGACGCAGTCCGCGAGCACGAGTGCTTCGTAGCCGCGGTCGTTGGCCTCCCGGACGGTGGTGTGCACGCACACCTCGGTGGTCACGCCGGTGACGATCAGCTGGGTGATGCCGGCGTCGGTCAGGACGGTCTGCAGATCGGTGCCGTAGAAGGAGCCCTTGCCGGGCTTGTCGATCACGGTCTCGCCCGGCAGCGGCGCGAGCTCGTCGATGATGTCGTGGCCGTACTCACCACGGATCAGGATCCGGCCGTAGCGGCCCTGGTCACCGATCCGCAACGACGGCAGACCCCGTCGCAGCTTCGCCGGCGGCAGGTCGGAGAGATCGGGCCGGTGGCCCTCGCGGGTGTGGATGATCATCAGCCCGGCCTCCCGGGCCGCGGTCAGCACCCGCTGCAGCGGCGGCACGACGGCGGCGAGCTGGCTGACGTCGTTGCCGAGGGTCTCGCCGAACCCGCCCGGCAGCAGGAAGTCCCGTTGCATGTCGATCACCACCAGGGCGACGCGACCGGTGGGCAGCGGGAAGGGTCCGGGGGTGGCGGGCACGGACGTGGTGTCGTCGAGGGTCATCGATTCTCCTTGCCGGGTGCGAAGAGGTCAGGCGGAGACGGGCGGGTGCAGCGCGGCCAGCTCGTGCGCGACCGTGAGGACGAGGTCGTCGGCGAGAGCCGGGCCGAGGACCATCAGGCTGACCGGTCGCCCGTCGGCGGTGAGACCGGCGGGCACGGCGGCGGCGCACAGGTCGAGCAGGTTGCCGCAGTGGGTGTAGTGGCCGAGGCGGGTGTTCGTCGTCACGGGCTCGGCGAGCACCTGGTCGATGGTGAAGGTGGTGCCGATCGTCGGCAGGACGACGACGTCGACGTCACCGAACAGGCGGTCGACCGTCGCCTTGAGCCCGGCCAACCGGTACTGGGCGCGGAACACGTCGGCGGCGCTGAACCTCGCCCCACCGGTGATGATGTCGGCGACCACGGGCAGCGCCGCCCCGGGGTGGTCCCGGAGGAAGTCGCCGAACTCCACGTGGCGCTCCGCCACCCAGGGGCCCTGGTAGAGCAGCTCCCCCGCGTCGACGAAGGGCTGCAGCGGGACCGGCCG
>JBMDXL010000473.1:0-5430 GCA_048594465.1 Microlunatus sp.
GCGGTCCTCCTCGTGCGCCTCGGCGGCGGAGTAGCCGTTGCCCTTGCGGGTCAGGCAGTGCACCAGGACGGGGCCGCCGAACTGCTGGGCGTGCCGCAGGGCCCGCTCGACCGCCGCCTCGTCGTGCCCGTCGACCGGTCCGACGTACTTCAGCCCGAGGTCGGAGAACATGCCCTGCGGCGCGATCACGTCCTTCAGGCCGCTCTTGATGCCGTGCAGCAGGTCGTAGGCGGCCCGACCGAACAGCGGGGCCCGGTTGACCTGCTTGCGGACCAGCTCGAGAACCTGCTCGTAGCGGGGGTTGGTGCGCAGACCCGACAGGTGCCGGGCCAGGCCACCCACCGTCGGCGTGTAGGAGCGGCCGTTGTCGTTGTCCAGGATGACCAGCGGCAGGTCGTCGTCCGCGGCGCTGTTGTTGAGGGCCTCCCAGGCCATCCCGCCGGTCAGCGCACCGTCGCCCACCAGCGCGACCACGGTCCCGGACTTGCCCGTCAGCTGGAGGCCACGGGCGATCCCGGCGGCGTAGGACAGCGACGCCGAGGCGTGCGAGCTCTCCACCCAGTCGTGCTCGGACTCGGCCCGGCTCGGGTAGCCCGACAGCCCGTCCTTCTGCCGCAGCGTGGGGAACGCGTCCAGCCGGCCCGTCAGCATCTTGTGCACGTAGCTCTGGTGCCCGGTGTCGAAGATGATCGGGTCGTCCGGCGAGTCGAAGACCCGGTGCAGGGCGATGGTCAGCTCGACCACACCGAGGTTGGGACCGAGGTGACCGCCGGTCTGGCTGACCTGGTCGATCAGGAAGGCCCGGATCTCCCCGGCCAGATCGGGCAGCTGGTCGGGACTCAGCCGACGGAGGTCGGCGGGGCCGGCGACGGAGCGCAGGAGCCCGTACGGCTCGTGCTCTGAGGCGCGGTCCTGCGGCGCGGGGGGCATGAACGCGAGTTTACGTGCCGGGGTCCCCCGGGGCACGAACCCCGGTGAGCAGACTCACAGCGTCATCGGCCACGGCCTCTCGGTCACAGGGGCGTGACGAACTCCTTCCCGCGCAACGCGTCCTCGACCAGTCCCACGGCACGACGGACCCGCAGCAGGTGGGCCGCCTGCTCCAGCCACGCCTCCACCGCCTCGGTCACCACCTGGGGCGGCACGCTGCGGGGCAGACCGGTCCGGATCTCGGCCACCCCGTCCTGCGCGGTGGTGCACTGGCCGGCCACGAACCGCGCGGCGAACCGGGCCAGCACCACCGGGTGCCGACGCAGCACCGGGTAGGCGCGGAACTCGGGCGGGCAGCAGTCCAGGAGGAAGGCGGTGGCCGTCCGCTCCCACCCGGGCGCTCCCGGTGGCCGCACCTGGGACGGCCAACCCGGGGGGACGTACACCGATCCGCTCATGTGTTCGATTCTAACCACGCACGCCCTAGGATCGCCAGGGTGAGCGACCACGACGACATCGTCTGCCAGATCGTCCGCGGGGACCTCGAGGCGGCCGTGGTGCTGCGGACCGAGGAGCTGATCGGCTTCCTGGACCACCGACCGGTGTTCAAGGGCCACGTGCTGCTCTCCCCCGTGGCTCACGTCGACACGCTGCTGGACCTGCCCGCCGACCTGATGACCCCGCTGCTCACGACCGCCCAGCGGGTCGCGACCGCGCTCGGCGACGAGCTGGGCTGCCAGGGCACGTTCGTGGCGATGAACAACGTGGTCAGCCAGTCGGTGCCCCACCTGCACGTGCACGTCGTGCCCCGGACCAAGGGCGACGGCCTGAAGGGGTTCTTCTGGCCGCGCACCCGTTACGCCGACGGCGAGATGGCGACGTACGCCGACCGGATCAGGACGGCGCTGGCCGCGACGACGTAGACCAGCGCCACCAGCCAGCCGTCGACCAGCGACGCCGGCAGCAGCCCGATCGCCAGGTTGTGGGCGCCGTGGGCCACCAGCACGACCGGGAGGGAGACTCCCGTCGCGTCCAGCCGCCAGGCGTAGAGCACGGCGGTGGCGACCAGGCGGACGACGGTCTGGCCGACGTCGGCCGCGGTCAGCTCGATCCGACCGAGCGGGGTGAGCACCGGCCAGAGGTGCCACAGGGACCACAGCAGCCCGACCGCCACCGCCGCCGCGAGCTGGCTCCACCGGCGCTCCAGCTGCGGTTGCGCGAAGCCCCGCCAGCCCAGCTCCTCTCCCACGGCCCCCGACACCACCGGCCCCAGCAGCGCCGGGAGGGCGGCGACCGACGGCAGCAGTGGCGCCGAACCGACCGGCACCCCGTGGAGCGCGGCCGCCGCGGCCGCCGCGACCACCAGCAGCACCCTGGGCCCGAGCAGGGCCAGTGCGTACCAGCGGCCCGGCACCCGCCAGCGACGGCAACGGTCGAGCAGCGCCCGCCCGCTGCCCCGGCGGAGCAGCAGGACGGCGGCGACCGCTGCCAGGCTGGGGGCGTACGCGATCAGCACGACCGGAGCCGACAGGTCGCGGTAGCTGCCTCCGCTCCGGGTCAGCCAGAGCGCTCCTCCGACGGTGGCGACGACGACGAGCGACCACCAGACGAGCACCGCCGTCGACCAGCGCACCGGCTGGCGGCGGTCGAGCGCGGTCAGGTCCACCCGGCCAGCCTGCCGTACGGCCCCACGGGCACGATCGAGGGCATCCAGCAGCCGGCCGCCGACGGAAGGACTCCCGTGCCTCTCCCCACCCCGCTGCCCGACAGCGCCCGCGCCTGATGCCCGAGCTCCCCGAGGTCGAGCGGGCCCGCGCCGCCATCGCGGACGCGGCGCTGGGCCGGCGCATCGCCGAGGTCGACGACACCGACACCTGGGTCTGCCGCCCGCACGCGCCGGGTGAGATCGCCGCAGCGCTGCGCGGGCGCGAGCTGGTCGCCGCGCACCGCCAGGGCAAGTCGATGTGGTGCGAGACCTCCGGGGTCGGGCGGTCCCGGACACCCGGCCCGACGCTGGGCATCCACCTGGGGATGAGCGGCCGGATGGTGATCACCCAGCCCGGCGGCGAGCCCACCGAGGGCGGGGACCGGCTGGCCGGACCGTACGCGAACGCCCTCGACGACCCCGGCCGCAATCCCGTCTGGGACCGCTTCACCCTGACCTTCGCCGACGGCGGCTCCCTGGCCCTGTTCGACAAGCGGCGGCTGGGACGGGTCCGGCTCGACCCCGATCTCAGCCACCTCGGCCCGGACGCCCAGCTGGTCGACCGCTCGGAGTTCGTGACCCGGGTGAGCCGGAGCACCGCTCCGATCAAGGCCCGGTTGCTGGACCAGTCGGTGGTCGCCGGCGTCGGCAACCTGCTGGCCGACCAGACGCTGTGGCAGGCGAAGCTGTCACCGCAGCGTCCGGCCGACCAGCTCACCCGGATCGAGCTGAACCGCCTCTACCGCAGCCTGCAGTCAGCCACCGAGGCGGCCATCGAGCACGGCGGGGTGCACACCGGCGAGATCATCGAGTTCCGCAAGACAGGTCGGCACTGCCCGCGCTGCGGGACGGAGATGACCGTGGCCACCGTGGGTGGACGCACGACGTGGTGGTGCCCGAAGGAGCAGCACTGACCGATCTCAGCGGTGTGTCCGGGCCCGGGCGGTCAACCAGTCCAAGGTCGCGAGCACCCGCTGGTTGCCGTCGGGATCGGCCTCGATCCCGAGCTTGGTGAAGATCGACCGCTGGTGGGCGTCGACGGTGCGCCGGGAGATCACCAGCTCGGCCGCGATCCCGGCGTTGCTGCGTCCGGAAGCCAGCAGGCGGAGCACCTCGACCTCGCGCTCGGTGAGCGAAGCCAGCCGGTCCCGGCTGTGGCGTACGCAGTCGTCCACCACCGCCGGGTCGATCGCCGTCCCGCCGTCGGCCACGGTGGCGAGCTGGCGCAGGAACACGTCGGTGTCCAGCACCCGGTCCTTGAGCAGGTAGCCGAACGCGGCCGCCTGTCCCCCGGCGAGTGTCGCGACCAGCGACGGCTCCACTCCCTGCGACAAGATCATCACCGGCAGCGACGGATAGCGGTCGCGCAGGAAGAGGACCGCACGCGCCCCCTCGTCGGTGTGGGTCGGGGGCATCCGGACGTCGGCGATCACCAGGTCCGGTCGGTGCGCGTTGACCTCGGTGATCAAGGCCCGCCCGTCGCCGACCTGGGCCACCACGGTGTGCCCCGCACCGGCGAGCAGGCGACTCAGACCGTCACGCAGCAGCACCTGGTCCTCGGCGATCACGATCCGCACGGCAGACTCGCCTCCACGACCGTCCCGGTGGGCACCGCGTCGCGCACCACCAGCGTCCCACCCGACGCGGCGACCCGTTCGGCCAGACCGCGCAGACCCGAACCGAGGCGGGGATCCGCGCCGCCCCTCCCGTCATCGCTCACCATGATCATCAGCGCGGGGCCGACCTGCTCGACCTGCACCGCGACCCGGTCCGCCCCGCTGTGCTTGATCACGTTGCTGATCGCCTCGCCGACCACGAAGTAGCTCGTCGCCTCCACCTCGGCGGCGAACCGGAGATCGGGCACCCGCAGGTCGACCGCCGGGGCCAGCGGGCGGACCAGCTCGGTCAGGGCGTGCCGCAGGCCGCCGTCGACCAGGGTGGCCGGGAGCCGCCCGCCGGCCAGCGAGCGGACCTCGTCGACCGCGTCGCGCAGCGAGCCCACCGTCTGGTCCACCAGGAGCCGGGCCACCGGGTCCTCCACCTCCCGGCCGGACAGCTGCAGGTTCAGGGCCAGGCCGAGCAGCCGTCCCTGCAGACCGTCGTGCAGATCCTGCCGGAGACGGGCCCGCTCGGTCTCCGCCGCGGCGTCGGCTCGGCGGGCCTCCTGAGCGGCCATGGCCTCCAGGACGGCCGGCTGGGCCAGCAGCGTGCAGTCCCCCAGCCGGCTCAGCCGGAGATCGGTGCCGGCCGCTCGGTCGACCACCAGGAGAACGGGCTGGTCCGGCGGGCCGGCGAGGGCGTAGCCATCCACCGGCCGGTCCACGACCGCGCCGGACGGATCCACCCAGGCCCCGTCGCCGGACCGCACCGCCAGGGTCAGTCCCGGATCACCCACCGCCCGCCGCACCGCGTGCTGGAGCGTCAGCAGGTGCTCGCCCGCGGCCACCGACCCGGCGGCGGCGAGCTGCTCGCTCAGCTCCGCCCGCGGGTCCACCGCCCGGTCAGCCCAGACGAAGAGCCGCAGGGCCATCAGTCCCAGCGCGACCGCCACGACGATGCCCAGCAGCGACGCCATCGCCCCGCCGAGACCCGCGTGCGGCGCACCGAGAGCGCCGGCGCCCGCGATCAGCGTCGTCGCGGCCACCAGCAGGAGGGCGAGGAGCACCACCACCACCCGCCGACGCAGCAGCCAGGAACCCTCGGGACCGGTGGCCGCGGCGGTCAGGGCCGCCGACCCGACGGTGGCGACCACGAAGCCGGCCATCAGCGCCGTCACCGACACGTCACCACTGAGA
>JBMDXL010000474.1:0-2009 GCA_048594465.1 Microlunatus sp.
GGCGATCATGCCCACGCCGAAGCCGACCAGTGCCCAGCCGGCGATCAGCAGCGGCAGCGAGCCGACCAGGGTCACCGTGCCGTAGCCCAGGGCGGCGCACACGCCGCCGAAGCGGACCACGGTCCGACGGCCGAACCGGGCGACCAGGCCGTCACCGAGCAGCCGGATGACGACCATGAAGCCACTGACGGCGATCAGCCCGAGCGCGCCCACGGTGGGATCCACCCCGGCCACGTCGGTCACGTGCAACGAGGACCAGTCGACGGCGGTGCCCTCGGACAGCCCGAAGGCCACGGCCATGGCGCCCAGCACCCAGGCCATGGTGGGGATCGTGGTCTTGACCCCGTCGGCGCTGTGCTCGACGACGGCGGCCTCGGGGGAGATCCTGAGCAGGACGACGAAGACGGCGATCGCGATGACGGCGAGGGTGATCATCAGCGGCGCGACGATGCCGGCCCCGTCGATGCCCAGCGCGAGCGCCATCAGCAGCACCGCCCCGGCCCCGACGAAGTTGCCGACGGAGAAGAAGGCGTGGAACCGGCTCATGATCGGCTTGCCCCGCGCTGACTCCACCTGGACGCCCAGCGCGTTCATGGCCACGTCCATCGCGCCGTTGCCCAGGCCGAACAGCGCGGCAGCGACGATGGCGACCGGGTAGCTGGGAGCGAGGGCCAGCACCAGGGCGGCGGCGATCAGGATCGGGAGACCCGCGAACACCACCCGCCGGGCACCGACCGCGTCGGCCAGCCGGCCGCCGATCTGCATCGAGGTGATCCCGGCCACGCCGCCGCAGAACAGCATCACGGCGATCTGCGTCGCGTCCAGGTCCAGCCGCTCCCGCAGCGACGGCAGGCTGCCGCCGTAACCGCCGAGGATCATGCCGTTGACCGCGAACATGACGATCACGGCGAGGGCGGCCCTGCCGCTGGCGAGCGGGACGGCGGGCAGGGTGGCGGGGCTCAGGGTCTGGGTCATGACGGCTCGTTCTGTATCGCTGTACTAAATCGTTTCAGAAGAAAGCGTAGGTCACGGGGCCGGACGGACGCAAACGCTGCCGTACGAGGGGTCAGTCCTCGGTGACCAGCCGGGGCTTGGGGTCCAGGTGGGCCAAGCCGTTCCAGGCCAGGTTGACCAGGTGCGCGGCCACGTCGGCCTTCTTCGGCTTGCGGGCACCGAGCCACCACTGGCCGGTCAGGGCGATCATCCCGACCAGCATCTGGGCGTACATCGGCGCGGTCTTCGCGTCCAGCCCGTGCCGCTTGAACTCGGTCACCAGCAGACCCTCGACCTGGGAGGCGATGTCGCTGAGCAGGCTGGCGAACGAGCCCGAGGAGCTGGCCACCGAGGAGTCGCGGACCAGGATCCGGAAGCCGTCGGTGTGGGTCTCCACGTAGTCCAGCAGGGCCAGGGCCGCCCGCTCGACCAGCTCCCGGGAGCGGTCGGCGTCGGCCAGGGCGGACTCGATCCGGGCCAGCAGATAGCCCACCTCGCGGTCCACCACCACGGCGTACAGACCCTCCTTGCCGCCGAAGTGCTCGTAGACGACCGGCTTGCTGACCTCGGCGCGGGCCGCGATCTCCTCCACCGAGGTGCCCTCGAAGCCCTTCTCGGCGAACAGCCGGCGGGACACCTCGATCAGCTGCTCCCGCCGCTCCGTGCCGCGCATCCTCACCCGTCCCGGCCGGCGGGCCCGGGTCGGCTCCGGTCGGCCGGGGTGGTCGATGTCACGAGAGCTGGTGGCCATCGCCCCAGTCTCGCCGACCGTCGGCGGGCCCGGCCAACCCGCCACGGGCCACCGGCGACCGCCGCGCGCTGAGCGTGCACGGGCCGGGGTGGGTGCGTACGCTGGTCCCCGCCGCGGCGCCGTCGAAGGTGCCACGATCCCCGGTTGGTCTGCCGGCAGGGCCCGCCTGACTTTGAATCAGGACCAGCGACGTAGGTTCGACTCCTACCCGGGGAGCACAGACCGGCCGCACCCGAGCCCACGAGGAGATCCCGGTGAGCCCAGC
>JBMDXL010000475.1:0-8911 GCA_048594465.1 Microlunatus sp.
CTCTTCGCCGACTCCTCGGTGGTGGTGGCCGGAGCGGGCGACGGGGAAGTGCCGGAGACCATCCGCGCCCTCCGCGAGGACGGCTTCGACGGCTTCTTCTCCCTCGAGCCGCACCTCGGCACGCAGAACGCGCTCGGTGGCTTCTCCGGCGCCGACCTGTGGATCCGGGCCCACACCGCCTTCACCGACATCCTCCGCCACGAAGGGATCGCGTACGCATGAGCGCCGCCGCACCGCAGAGCCGCCGCCGGATCGCCCTGGTCGGGGCCGGGGTGATCGGCCGTCACCACGGACGGGTGATCGACCAGCTCGCCGCGCGGACCGAGCTGATCGCCGTCGTCGACCCCCACCTCGATCGGGCCCAGCAGATCGTCGACGGCCACGGTGGCACCCCGTACGCCAGCCTGACCGAGGCGCTGGCCGCCGCCGAGATCGACGTGGTCGTCGTCTGCACCCCGACCGGCACCCACGGTGAGCTGGCCGTCGAGGCGCTCCGGTCCGGCAAGGACGTGATCATCGAGAAGCCGGCGGAGATCACCGTGGAGCGGACCGACGAGATCATCGCCGCCCAGCGGGAGTCCGGGCGGCTGGTCACGGTGATCTCCCAGCACCGGTTCGACCCGGCCACCGAGGTGACGGTGGACGCCATCGCCGCCGGCGAGCTCGGGCGGCTGACCAGCGGCATCGCCTCCATCGACTGGTGGCGGGGTCAGAGCTACTACGACTCCGGCGACTGGCGCGGCACCTGGGAGCTCGACGGCGGGGGCGCCCTGATGAACCAGGGGGTGCACACCGTCGACCTGCTGGTGGCCACGATGGGCCGCCCGGTCGAGGTGTTCGCCTACACCGGAACCCTGGCCCACGAGCGGATCGAGGTCGAGGACGTGGCCGTCGGGGTCGTCCGCTTCGAGAGCGGGGCGCTGGGCGTGCTGCACGCGACGACCGCCGCCTACCCAGGGATGAGCGCCCGGCTGCAGGTGCACGGGGACAAGGGCTCGGTGATCATCGACAGCGACGTGCTGAGCTTCATCCACCGGACCCCGGCCGAGACCAGCGCCGACGAGCGCGCGTACGGCGAGTCCGACAAGACGATCAACCAGCTGGACGAGTTCCCCGAAGCCTCCGGGGCCACCCTCAGTGCGGGTGCCGACCCGGGCCAGCTCGGCGCGGTCGCGCACCGTCGCCAGTACGAGAACTTCCTGGCGGCGTTGGACGGTGAGCAGCAGCTCCGAGTCAGTCTGGAGACGAACCGGCAGGCGATCGCGATCATCACCGGGGTCTACGAGTCGGCCCGCACCGGGCGCCCGGTCTCGCTGGCATGACGAGGGTGTGATCGAGATGACCCGGTTGGCCGTGAACCCCATCCAGTACTGGGCCAAGGCCGGACGGACCCGTGAGGTGCTCGACGCCGCCTTCGCCGAGCTGTCCGCCATCGGCTTCACCGCGGTCAAGGCCGACGTGCCCGACGGCATGACCGCCCGGGACTACCTGGACTGGTTGGGCCGTTACGGTCTCGCCCCGTCGGTGAGCCTGTTCAGCTCGGCGTTCGACGAGACCGTCGACATCGCCGCGGAGACCGAGCGGGCCAGGCGGTTCGCGGCCACCCAGCTCGCCGTGGGCCTGGACCGGACCATGGTGTCGTCGGTGGCCGTCGCGGCGCGGATGGAGCGGCCCGCCATCGGCGCGGACTTCAGCCGCAGCCGGCTGAACCTGGCCATCGAGAACTGCGGCGTGATCTGCCAGGTGCTGCAGGCCGAGGGACTGCGACCCCTGCACCACTCCCACGTGGGCGGGGTGTTCGAGACCGAGGCCGAGATCACCGCCCTGCTGGACGACCTCGGACCGGCGCTGATCGGCATCGGTCCGGACACCGGGCACCTTCGCTGGGCCGGCGCCGACCCCGCAGCAGTGATCACCCGCTACGCCGACCGGATCGGCGCGCTGCACCTGAAGGACGTGTACGCCGACTTCCTCGACGGCCGCGCCGGTGACGCCACCTACCGGGACCAGTCCGACTCGGGCCGGTTGTGGGCCGAACCCGGTCTGGGGGTGCTGGACATCCCGTCGATCCTGGCCGCGCTGCCCGCCGACTACGACGGCGACGTGATGATCGAGGTGGACCACCCGAGCACGGCGACCAAGCGCGAGTCCCACGAGATCTCGTACGCGTGGGCCCGGGAGCACCTGCCTACCCTGGTCTGACGCCGAGCGGAGCCGGGCCAGCCCTAGCGGGTCTCCAGCACCTCCACCGGGTCGCCCACCCGGATCGACCCGTACGGCGCCTCCGGCACCCCTGATCCAGCCGGCGCCTCCGGCACCCCTGATCGAAGCGGTACCTCCGGCACCCCTGATCGAAGCGGTACCTCCGGCACCAGGTTCATCGCGAACAGCAGCTTCTGCCCGAAGCGGCGGTGACGGGCCAGGCTGACCAGCGGTTCCTTGGTCCGCTCCGCGGTGTCGGGGTCGATGGTGGTGAGCACGCAGCGGATGCACGGCGTCAGCACCCGGAACCCGACGGTCCCCACCCGGATCCGCCGCCAGCCGTCCTCGGCGAAGGCGTCGGCGCCCGCCACGATCAGGTTGGGCCGGAACCGGGTCATCGGCAGCGGGCCGTCCCCGGACCGCGACCCGTCGGCGATCCAGGTGTTCAGCTGGGCCAGGGACTCCTCCGTGGCCAGCAGCACCGGGAACCCGTCGGCGAAGGAGACCACGTCGCCGGGTGCGGCCACGTCGGCGTCGACCGGTCGTCCCCGGGGGTCGTCGAGGTGGACGAGCCGGAGGGGTCGTCCGAACACCGTGGAGAACCAGGCGCTCGCGGCCGGGTCGGCCAACCGGGCGGGCACCGTGTCGTCCCAGATGGTGACGTCCAGCGGAGGACCGGACGCCGGCCGGTCGACCACCAGGTCGTCCACCCCGGGGGCCCGCAGCCGCAGACCCCTGTCGGTGATCTCCGGGGTGATCAGCACCAGCTGGTTGGCCTCGCGGGCCGTCACCACCTCGCCGGCGTCGTCGACCACCATCCAGCGTCGGTCGCCGGCCAGACCCCAGGGTTCGACCTCGGCGACGTCGAGATCCTCACCCCGGCAGGACTTCACGGGATAGCGGCGCAGACCGGTCAGCCGGAGCCGGCCGGGATCGGACGTGGTCAAAACCGGGTCAGTCGACGATGGAGTTGATGCTGCGCTGGACGATCAGCGGATCGGGTGCGTACACGACAGCGGTGTCCTTGCCCTCGTAGTCGAACTGGTTGAGGAAGAACCGCATCGCGTTGATCCGGGCCCGCTTCTTGTCGTTGCTCTTGATCGAGGTCCAGGGCGCCTCGTCGGTGTCGGTCCGCAGCACCATGGCTTCCTTGGCCTCGCTGTAGGCGTCCCACTTGTCCAGCGACTCCAGGTCCATCGGGGAGAGCTTCCACCGGCGTACGGGGTCGATCTGGCGGATGGCGAACCGGGTCCGCTGCTCGGACTGGGTGACCGAGAACCACAGCTTGGTCAGCGAGAACCCGCTCTCCACCAGCATCGACTCGAACAGCGGCGCGTGGTTGAGGAACTGCTCGTACTGCTCGTCGGTGCAGAAGCCCATCACCCGCTCGACCCCCGCCCGGTTGTACCAGGAGCGGTCGAACAGGACGATCTCCCCGGCGGTGGGGAGGTGGCTGACGTAGCGGTGGAAGTACCACTGACCCAGCTCGGTCTCGGTCGGCTTGGTCAACGCCACCGTCCGCGCGGCCCGGGGGTTCAGGTGCTCCATGAAGCGCTTGATGGTGCCGCCCTTGCCGGCGGCGTCGCGTCCCTCGAACAGCACCACGATCTTGCGCCCGGTGTCGGCGACCCAGTACTGCAGCTTCAGCAGCTCGATCTGCAGCGCGTACTTCTCGGCGTCGTAGGCGTCCCGGTCCATCCGCTCGTCGTACGGGTAGTCCTCGCGCCAGGTCTCGACCGGGTCGCCGCCGGGGTCGATCAGGTCCGGGTCGGAACCGTGGTCGTCGTGGTTGACGGTGAAGCCGTCGCGCAGGAGCTGGTCGAGGTACTCACGAAAGTTCTCCCGGATGATCACGGGGTCAGTATCGACCTCATCGGCGAACAACCGGTGAACGGGTCGCCGGCCCCGGCTCCGCCGTCGCGGACCTCTTGACGCGAGCGGCCGACCTTCCCACGATGGAGGGAGGTGCGGGCGACGGAGCGCGGGGGTCACGATGTCGGAAGCGGTGCTGCTGGTCGGGACCAAGAAGGGCCTCTGGGTCGGACGCAGCGACGAGCGTCGGGAGCACTGGGAGTTCGGTCCGCCCGAGTTCTTGATGGAGGGCATCTACGCCTCCTGCATCGACACCCGTGGTCCGTCTCCACGGGTCTTCGTCAGCGGGCACAGCGAGCACTGGGGACCCGGCGTCTACCGCTCCGACGACCTCGGGCGGACCTGGACCGAGACCCAGGGCGCCGCGGTGCGCTTCCCCACCGACCTGGGGGCCAGCGTGGAGCGGGTCTGGCAGATCCAGCCCAGTCCGGCCGACCCCGACGTCGTCTGGGTCGGCACCCAGCCGTCCGCCCTGTTCCGGTCCACCGACCGCGGGGAGTCCTTCTCGCTCGTGCGGTCGCTGTGGGACCACCCGCACCGTGCCGACTGGGGTGCCGGCTTCGGTGGGCAGGCGATCCACACGATCGTGCCCGACCCGACCGACCCGGACCGGGTGACGGTCGCCATGTCGACCGGCGGGGTCTACCGCACCGAGGACGGCGGGACGTCGTGGAACCCGCACAACAGCGGCATCAAGGCCTACTTCTTCCCCGACCCGTGGCCGGAGTTCGGGCAGTGCGTGCACAAGGTCGCGTCGCACCCCGACCGGCCGGACCTGATGTACGCCCAGAACCACCACGGCGTCTACCGCTCCGACGACGGCGGCACGACCTGGACCTCGATCGCCGAGGGGTTGCCGGCCGACTTCGGCTTCCCCATCGTGGTCCACCCGCACGACCCGGAGACCGTCTTCGTCTTCCCGCTGGTGGCCGACGGAGCCCGGATCCCGCCCGACGGCCGGGCCCGGGTGTGGCGCTCGACCGACGCCGGGCGGACCTGGACCGGGTCGAGCCGCGGTCTGCCCGACGGCTTCTACGCCGCCGTGATGCGCGACGCGATGACCACCGACGCCGCCGAACGGATGGGGCTCTACCTGGGGGCGCGGGACGGGTCGGTGTGGGCGAGCACCGACGACGGCGACTCCTGGTCCGAGATCGCCCGGCACCTCCCGGACGTGCTGAGCGTCCGGGCGGCGGTGATCTGAGCCGTTGCCCCCGACTGTCGGTGCCCTCCGCCACAGTGGGAACCAGCGCCGATCCCGACCAGAGGAGCTCCTCATGCCCGGCAACCCGCCACCCTTCGACGACGAGACCGACGGTCTCCTGCTCTACCTGATCCAGCAGCGGGACGGCCTGCGCTTCGCGGCGTACGGGTTGACCGAGGAGCAGCTCCGGCAGCGGGCCACGCCGGCCAGCTCCCTCACCGTGGGCGGGCTGCTGAAGCACGCGACGATCACCGAGCGGGGCTGGATCGACATCCTCTCCGGTGCGCCGCAACCGACGTCGGAAGAGGAGTACGGCGCGGACTTCGTGATGACCGAGGGCGAGAGCCTGGACTCGCTGCTGTCCCTGCAGGCGGCCACGGCGGCGCACACCGAGCAGGTGGTCCGCGCCCTGCCGAGCCTGGATGTCGCGGTGCAGCTGCCCGCCGCGCCCTGGTATCCGCAGAACCCGAGCGGGTACTCGGCCCGCTGGATCCTGCTGCACGTCATCGAGGAGGTGGCCCGGCACGCCGGGCACGCCGACATCGTGCGCGAGCACGTCGACGGCGCGACGATGTACGAGCTGATGGCCGGCGCGGAGGGGTGGCCGGCGACCGACTGGCTGACGCCCTGGCAGCCGCCGGGAGCGCGTCCATGAGCGGCTCGGCACAGGGCGCACACAGAAAGTAAGGGTAGCCTTCCTCGCATGGCTGATGGTCCTCGCACGTCCCGTCCGACCCGTTCCGCGACCGTGCTCCGCAAGGAGTGGTTGAGCCCCGGCATGGTGCGCCTGCACCTCGGCGGCGACGACGTGGCCGGTCTGTCGGCGCTCACGTTCACCGACCACTACGTGAAGCTGCTCTTCCCCCCGGTCGGCGCGGGCTACCGCTGGCCGTTCGACCCAGACCAGGTGCGGGCCGAGCGTCCCGCGGAGGAGTGGCCGGTCACCCGGACGTACACGATCCGCTCCTTCGACCCCGCCACCGGGGAGATGGCGATCGACTTCGTCGTGCACGGGGACGCCGGTCTGGCCGGCCCGTGGGCGGCGACCGTCGGGCCGGGGGAGTCGATCGGCTTCCACGGTCCGGGCGGTGCGTACGCCCCCGATCCGGCGGCGACCGCCCACCTGCTGGTCGGGGACGAGGCGGCCCTGCCGGCGATCGCCGCCGCCTTGGACGCGCTGCCCGACGACGCGGCCGCCGAGGTGTTCGTGGAGGTCGCCGACGCCGACCACCGGATCCCGCTGCGGGAGACCACGCGCACCCGACTCACCTGGGTGCACCGTGGCTCGCAGCCGTACGGTGCCCCGCTCGCCGCCGCCGTCCGCCGGAGCTGGGTGCCCGACCCCGAGGCGCAGGTCTTCGTGCACGGCAACGCGGAGCTGGTCAAGGACCTGCGGCGCTTCCTGTTCGTGGATCAGCGCCACGACCGCAGCCGGGTCTCGATCTCCGGCTACTGGCGCACCGGGCTGAACGAGGACGGCTGGCAGAGCTCGAAGCGCGTCTTCACCGCGCAGATGGAGTCCGAGGAGCAGGCCGCTCTCTCCTGAGCCTCGCCGGCCGGGGCGCAGAGCGTCGGTGACGGTATCGTCACCGGTTGGGACTCCGCCGCAGAGATGAGGATCCGATGAGCAGCAACGTCGCCGGTTGGCGTGCCAGTCACGTGCCCGGCCGGTGGCCCGTGCTGATGGGCCCCTCGAGCCTCGTCGTGCTGGATCCGTCGACGACGGTCGACCTCACCGGCTTGTGGGAGAAGGTGGTCGGCAGTGCCTCGATGGTCGAGCTGGTCACCGCCCTGGCCGCGGTCGGGCCCGACCAGAGTCCCGATCTGGTGGCCCTGTTCTGGTCGCCCACCGGGATGCGTTCCCTGGTGCGGGGCAACATCCGGCTGCTCGATCCGAGCACGGCCGAGGTCGTCGCCGACGGGGCCGGGATGCTCACCTGGCGCGAGGTCGGCCTGGACGACCGCGATCAGCTGGAGATCGACCTCGGAGCCGGTCCGGTCGGCACCCGTGGCCTGCCCCTCGTGGTCGGGGCGGTGCGGGCCGGGTCGATCCGGATCGAGGCGGGAGCCGCCTCGCTGGTGATCTCGCCGCAGGCCCTGTCCTTCGATGAGACCATCCCGCCCGACGAGATCGCGGATCGGTCATCGGCGGGGGCCGACGACGCGACGCCCCTGGAGTCGTCCGAGGCCGATCCGGTCGCCGCGGGTGCCTTGTGGCCGCCGGCCCGCCGGCCACCGCTGGCCGTGCCCGCCCTCTCGCCGCCGTCGGCCCCACCCCTGCCCGTTGCCGCCCCCGTCCCGTCGACAGCAGCGGCCACCTCGGGCCCCGGTGCCGGAGCGGGCGACGCCTCGGGGTCCGGGTCGGCGTCCCCGGGGTCGGCGGACGTCGACGACCCGGACTCGCCGTTGGGGGAGAGCCTGACCCGCCGTACCTCGCCGCCCACCCCGGTCGAGGTGGTGGATCCCGACCGCTACGAGATGGAGAACGGCGACACCGCGCTGATGCCCGTGCCGCCCGGCCGCCCGGCGATCGACGAACCGGCGCCCCGGACCGACACCGACGGTGCCCCGCTGGTCCAGTCGGCCATCTGCGTGTCCGGGCACCCCAACCCCCCGTACGCGGACCGCTGCGGGCTCTGCGGCGCCCCGGTTCCTCCGCAGACCACCCAGCTGGTGCCGCGTCCGGTGCTCGGGGTGCTCCGGTCGCCCGACGGCGGCAGCGTCCGGATCGACCGGCCGATCCTGGTCGGTCGGGCGCCGGTCCTGCGCGACGACCTGGCCGAGGTGCCGGAGCTGATGCGGGTGCCGAGCCCGGGTCAGGACATCAGCCGCACCCACCTGCTGATCAGCCCGGACGACTGGGAGATCCGGCTGACCGACCTGCACTCGACCAACGGCACCACCATCGTCCGGCCCGGACCCGGCGTCGAGCGGCTCCAGCTGCAGCCCGGGGAGCCGTACGCGGTGACGGTCGGCACCGTGGTCGAGCTCGGCGACGGTGTCGCGGTGCTGGTCGACGGGCCCCCGGCGCCGGGAGCCTGACCCTTCGCCGGTGCCTGATCTGAGCGGTGGTCGGTGACGCCCCCTCGGCTTGGGTAGGGTCAGGGGACCAACCGCCGGGCGATGGGAGACGACGTCATGCCCAACTCACGCACGACTGGTCTGCCGCCCGGCGTCCACGTCGGCGCCACCGGTCCGCGCTTGCTGGCCGCTCTGGTCGAGGTCGGACCGGTCTGGTTGCTCGGTGGCCTGGCCCTCCTCCTCGGTCTGCTGCTCGACGGCTCGGTGCTGGTGGTCGTCCTCTGCCTGGTCCTCGCGCTCGCCTGGGCCGCCCTGGTCTGGGCCCAGCGGGCCGCGCGCGCCGCCGGTCCCGGGATGCGGCTCGACGGCATCCAGATCGTCGGGCTCAGTGACGGGCGCCCGCTCGGCTGGGGTCGCGTGCTGGTGCGCTGGCTCGTCTTCGCCGGTCTGACCGCCACCGTGGTGGGGCTGATCGCGATGCTCGTGGTGATGGCGCGTCACCCGCGCCGCCAGGGCTGGCACGACCTCGCCGCCAACGCCGTCGTGATCAAGGAGCGTCCGCTCGCGCCGCCCCGGACCAAGCCCGCGGTGGCCCGGTCGGGGTCGACGACC
>JBMDXL010000476.1:0-2584 GCA_048594465.1 Microlunatus sp.
CAGCGCGACCGCTACGCCCGACGCCGGGCGCTGCTGCGTCCGGCCCTGGAGTCCGCCGGTTTCACCATCGACCACTCCGAGGGCTCGCTCTACCTGTGGGCCACCCGGGGGGACGCCGGCCGGGACAGCGTCGACTGGCTCGCCGAGCGCGGCATCCTGGTCGCCCCCGGCGACTTCTACGGGGCCGCGGCCGCCCGGCACGTCCGGGTGGCCCTGACCGCCACCGACGAGCGGATCGCCGCTGCCGCCGCCCGCCTCACCGCCTGAGTCCTCGCCCGTCGCCCGTCGCCCGCCGAGAAGGCGCGGACACACGTCTCCCGGGCCGATCAGGCCGCGTCTGCTCCTTCTCGGCGAGCCCTCACCGGGCGAGTCGTCTCCGGGCGAGCGCAGCGTCAGCGGACGGTGATCCGGACCTGCCTGGCCTCGAGCCCGTCCTCGGCGGTGACCCAGCTCGGCAGGGTCATCGCGTTGGTGTCCCACTGCCGGTCGGCCACGACCACCTGCCGGGTGCCGTACTGGGCCGAGTTGGCCACCGCGAACGCGCCGTACGCCCAGGCCCGGTCGGCCGAGTCGGCCGTCAGCGTCAGCACCTTGCCGTCCCGGGACGCGCGGGCGTCGGTGCCGAACGTCTTCGTCAGGGCCGCGGCCAGACCCTTGGCGTCGCCGTCGGCCCCGGTGCGGTCCAGGCAGGTGAAGCCGGCCGGCGTCTGCCCGGTGAGCGTGCTGGCCAGCACCCGGGCGTCGGTGACGTGGTCCCGGTAGGCCTCCGGGTGACCGCTGATCTGGACCGCCTGGGCGACGTCGTTGATGTCCCGGGTCCGCCAGTTCCTGATCTTGACCTGGGCGTCGTAGTACTCGCCGGTGGCGTAGTGCGGGTCCTGGAGCTGCTTCTCGGTGCCCCAGCCCTGGGAGGGGCGCTGCTGGAACAGACCCACCGAGTCCCGGTCGCCGTAGTCGAGGTTGCGGATCCCGCTCTCCTGGTACGCCGTGGCCAGGGCCACCGAGGCGGCCCGGGGCGGGAGGTCCCGCTTCACCGACACCCCGGCGATGATCGAGGCGTAGTGCGCCTGCTCCAGCGTGAGGGCCGTGGTGGCGTCGCCCGCAGTGGCCACGCAGCGCTGCTCGCCGGGGGCCGGAGGGGGCTGCCAGCGGGCGGCGAACCAGGAGAACCCACCGACCGCGAAGGCCACCACGGCGGCGAAGACCAGGATCGCCACGATGACGCAGCCGCCGAAGCGGGCGTTGTGGTTGGGCACGGGGCGCTACGACCTCGCCTCAGTTGGCGTGCAGAGCGGCGTTCAGGGTGACGCCCGTGCCGCGCCGCGCGCGGACCTCGATGGCGCCGGAGACCGAGTTGCGGATGAACAGCAGACCGGACTGCCCGGACAGCTCGGCGGCCTTGACCACCTGGCCGCCCGGCAGGCTGACCTTGGTGGCGGCGGTCACGTAGAGACCGGCCTCGACCACGCAGTCGTCACCCAGGGAGATGCCGATGCCGGCGTTGGCGCCCAGCAGGCAGCGCTCGCCGACCGAGATCTGCTGCTTGCCGCCCCCGGACAGGGTGCCCATGATCGAGGCGCCGCCGCCGATGTCGGAGTCGGCGCCGACCACCACCCCGGCCGAGATCCGGCCCTCCACCATCGAGGTGCCCAGCGTGCCGGCGTTGAAGTTGACGAAGCCCTCGTGCATCACGGTCGTGCCCTCGGCCAGGTGGGCGCCGAGCCGGACCCGGTCGGCGTCGGCGATCCGCACGCCGGCCGGCAGGACGTAGTCGACCATCCGCGGGAACTTGTCGACCCCGTAGACGGTCACCGCTCCCCGGTCGGCCCGCAGCCGGACGCGTACGGTCTCGAAGTCGGCCACCGCGCACGGTCCGGCGGAGGTCCAGACCACGTTGGGCAGCGACGCGAAGATCCCGTCCAGGGTGATCGAGCGGGGCTGGACGAGGCGGTGGCTGAGCAGGTGCAGCCGCAGGTACGCGTCGGCGGGGTCGGCCGGCGGTGCGTCCAGGTCGATGACCGTGCGGACCAGCTCGGTCCGCACCCCGCGGACGCCGTCCTCGCCGACCAGCGACGCCAGCCCGGCCGGCTCCGGGCCCGGGTCCTCGCCCAGCACCGGCGCCGGGAAGTAGGCGTCCAGGGTGCCGGTGGCGTGCACGGTGGCGACCCCCCAGGCGGCAGCGGCGCGGGGGGCGTCGTCGATCTCGACCGGAGAGCTCATGGGCCGAGGATACCGGCGTCGGTAGGGTGCCCTGCATGTCGACAGCTCCAGCAGACACCCTCCGGCTCGACCTCGCGGGCGATCCCGTCGAGCTGCTGAAGACCTTGATCGACATCGAGTCGGTCAGCGGTGACGAGCTGGCGATCACCGACGCGGTGGAGGCGGCCCTGCGGGCGTACGCGCACCTGGAGGTGATCCGGGACGGCAACGGGGTGGTGGCCCGGACTGACCTGGGTCGGTCCGACCGGGTGGTGATCGCCGGCCACCTGGACACGGTCCCGATCGCCGGCAACGTCCCGCACTGGACCGAGGGCGAGGGCGACGGCCTGGAGATCTGGGGTCGGGGCGCCTGCGACATGAAGGG
>JBMDXL010000477.1:0-2362 GCA_048594465.1 Microlunatus sp.
AGCTCGGTCATCGGTCGTCGGGGGTGGCTGACTTCGGGAGGCGGGGCTTGTCTGCGCCAAGCTTTCGGCGACCCCTTTCAGTGAGGCGGCGTAGCTCGAGCGCGCGAACTTCGGGCCGCGTGGCCCACCGTCGGAGAGGAGGGCGGCATTGACGAGATCGTGGGCGATAGTGCCGCGCACCTTCAGCGGGAGGAAGGCTTCGATCTCGACGTTGTCGTACCCCCGCGGCGTCGGATCCGCGCGGGTGACGAAAGACGTCTTGGTCACCAACGGTCGCCGGACGAGCAGGAGCCCGGCCCTGGCGGAGGTGGCGTACTCAGCGGCCTGGTCGGTGATCCGCCGGGCGGCCCAGTGGCAGGCGCCTACGGAGCGCACTGTCGGCTTGGTCATCAACAAAACGTGGGTGGCGACGGCCAGCAGCGCGGGCGGGACTCCCCCGGGCGCGAGCCTGCCCAGATCGACGATCACATCCGTGCCTGTCGACTCCAGGGCCCGGAGAGCCTCCGCCACCGGCTTCCACGACCCGGCCAACGCCTTCGCAGTGTTGGGCGAATCTAAGCCCGGCAGGAGCATCCGGCGATGGCCCTCGGGGTCGTCATCGGGGAGCGGCACAGCCTGCTGCCACAGCGCCTTGCTCGGGGTGGACGTCGTTCGGGCGGCGTTGATGACGTGGATGAGCCCGTTCGGGGTCACCACGCTCCCCTCGAGATAGCCGGTCAGGACCGACTTCTGGTAGTCGGTGTCGACGAGCAGGCAGGACCCGGGCCAGTGCAAGGTGAGGCCGACCGCGGTAGTGGTCACCCCGGGCGACCCCGAGGCGGAGGTCAAGACGGTGATGGTCATCAGCGCTGGGGGTCCTGCACGATCGCGATGCGACCGGTCGCCGCAAGCTGCGCGACGAGCGCTGCGTTCCTCTGCTCGACCTGGACGTTGACCAACGTGGCGGCACCGTCCAACGCGGGACTCGATCCCACCAGAACAGCAGCGAACTGGCGGGCTGAGTTGCCGTCCTTGAACGACGGATCACCTCCCTGGGGAGCGGTCACGATGAGACGCAACCTGCTCCCGGGAGTGACATCACCGATCACCATCCGCCCCTGGTCCAGGCGGATCCCAACCAGGGTCTGACCCGCGGCCGGGATCGCGACGGATCCGACACCCCCCGCCGGCAAAAAAGAGCCCTTGGCCAGGTCGATGGCTGCGCGCTTCCCCACCATCCCGGGCATCTGCTCCGCGGAGACCGTGGAAACCCCCGGAATCGCGCCGACGGTCACCTCAGCCAGATCGCTCGCTTTGATCACGGCGCCGCGCGGAATGTCGGCCCGCACCTGGATCACTCGGTTCTGGGTCTGGAGCTGCTGGACGATGAAGACGGCCGCCAGCCCTGCCACGATCAGCAGGGCCGCGATGCCGAGGAGATGAGTGCGGCGCCGCCGCAGCTTCGGCGCGACCCTTTGGACAGAAGCAGCGCCTGGGGGTTGCTGACCGTTCGCGAGCGTGGTGGTGGCGAGGGTGTTGCTCACGCATTCTCCTGAAGAGCGATTCTTTTCGGCGGGGTGGGAAGCGAAGCCACAATGTAGGCCGGATCCGGCGTCGCGACGTCGGCCGACACAACACCAATCCCGTGTGGTCACTCCCCTCCCCCCAGCAGCTGGGGCGCGAGCCGCCGTGTGGTGGCCGCCCGCATCCACCAGATACGCGTGACGACTGCTGCTGCTCTCGAAGCAAGTCAAAGTTCGTCAGTAAGCAATTGACCAACTGTCGAAGTCGCGAACTTGCTAACTTACTGAATCCTCGTAGAAACAAACATACGTTCTATTCTTGAGCGGTGGGTCAGAGCAAGAAGGACCGGACCTGGTCCCTCCCGCGGGGTCGTCAGGGCCAACCGGTGACCCAGCACGTTTGGGTGAAACAGCCCGGCACTCCCCCGGTGCCTCCCGTCCAAGGCCTCGTCGTCGACTGGCGTCGGCACTCGTACCGATGGTCGGCTCTCTGCGTGTTCACAGTGGCGGATCCAGAAGGTCGCCCTGTCGTCGTGCAGCAGTGGCTATCCGCCGATGACCTGACGCCGGTCTTCAGTGATCCCAACGCCAGCCGAGCTCGCAGGCTGCTCTAGTCGCCTGCCCCCTAGTGACCACCTGCCCCATCGGGGCCGGAGCTTCTGAGGAAGTTGCTAACAGACCAACTAACGAATCTACGCACAAACTAAGTAACTAACTCAAAACTTACTAACTCGCTAACTCAAGCAACTCGCACACTTGCTAGAGGAAGTAACTCAGCTAGTTGCTGTTTGGAGAAGGCGTCGACCCATCGCTGAACTCATAGCAACTTAGTAAGTTGCTTCACGCCGGTCTGACGCCAG
>JBMDXL010000478.1:0-5239 GCA_048594465.1 Microlunatus sp.
CGGCACCTATGAGGCGAGGAAGAGGGACGGCTGTGGTTGTGGGGCCTGCGTGCAGGCCGGGCGGCGCTATGCGAAGCGGCGGAGCCACTTGGGCCGAACAGGACGTTCCAACCTGATTGACGCCCAGCCTGCCCGCGACCATGTTCGCCAGCTCCTCCGAGAAGGGTTGACGCTAGGTCAGATTGAGCAGCGCTCCGGCGTGCACCGCACTGGCCTTCGCCATCTGGTCGGCACAGGATCGGATGGTCGGCCTGCTGCGGCACGAGTCCGGCGTGACACAGCTGCCCGACTGTTAGCCGTCGCCGCCTGCAGGGTAGGGGAAGAGACCAGCGGCTTGGTCGACCCGACCGGGACTCGCCGCCGGCTGCAGGCCCTGGTCGCGATCGGCTGGACCCAATCCGCCCTTGCCAGACGACTCGGCATTCTGCCCGCCAGCCTCCCCAAGATCGTTCACGGCGATCGCCCGGCAATCCGCGTTGCGACGCGTGACGCCGTTCAGGCCCTCTACGACGACCTGTGGGATCAATCGCCACCTGACGTCACGCCGGGCGAGCGGCGGGCACGGACCGCGGCGCTAACGCGAGCTGCTGCGCGAGGGTGGCCGCCGCCGATGGCGTGGGATGACGACCTGATCGACAACCCGGCCGCCCGGCCAGCGGTGGATCAGTGGACCTATCCGTTCACCTCTCACGCAACAACTGCCGACCCTTGCAAGCTCACCCGGAGGGCATCATGAGTCAGCTCACCGTGGTGGTTCAAGTCGCGGCCGCCGTCGCACTCGCAAGTGGCGTCCGTTCCTTCGGCGCGATGCCTACGTCGCAGCTGCGCTGTCCTCTTGGGATCGGGCTAGGCATCGCGTTGTGGGTCGCTGGCTCGCTCCTCGCCACGCCAACCAACGCATGGCTGGGTTTACTGTCGTTTCGAGTCATCTTGGTCGTCGGCATGATCTGGACGGTGCGCCACCTTGGTGACGGTCGAACGCACACTTCAGCACACCCGTGGCCGCGGTCCGCGGAGATGAAGGTCGGGTCCTCGCAGCGGGAGACGCGGTCATGGTGGTGATCCACTTGGCTGCGTCGGAACACCAGGCTGACGAGCAGACGAAACGTCAGTGTGCGATTCTGCCTGCCTGCCTCCGCCGCGATGGGAGAATGTGAGGTGGCCGTCGCCGTTGCGTACGCGCCGGCTCCGTGCTCGGTGGGTCCGATTCCGCCGCAGGACCTCGCCGCCGAGCAGTGCGTGCTCGGGTCAATGCTGTTGTCCAAGGACGCGATCGCTGAGGTCGTCGAGGTCCTTCGCGGTGCCGACTTCTATCGACCGGCGCACGAGAGCGTCTTCGAGGCAATTGTCGACCTGTACGGCCGCGGGGAGCCAGTCGACGCGGTTACCGTCGCTGACCACCTCACCAAGCGAGGGCAGCTATTGAAACTCGGCGGCGCCCCGTACCTCCACGACCTGCTGTCGGCGGTCCCGCTGGCGGCGAACGCGCGGTACTACGCCGACATCGTGCGCACCAAGGCGACGTTGCGGCGGCTGGGGGATGCGGGCACCCGGATCGTTCAGTTAGCGGCCGCGGGGGAGGGTGAGGCCGACGACCTGGTCGACCGGGCGCAGGCCGAGGTGTACGCGGTGAACGACCGCCGCCGCAGCGAGGACTACCAGTCGCTGTCGCAGCTAATGCAGCCGGTGATGGACGAGATCGAGGCGATCGGCGCCCGCGGCGACCTCGGTGGGGTACCGACCGGGTTCGCCGATCTCGACGACCTCACTGGCGGCCTCCACCCCGGGCAGATGGTGATCGTGGCCGCCCGACCCGGTGCGGGGAAGTCGACAATGGCGTTGGACCTGGCCCGGTCGGCGTCGATCCGGCACGGTCTGCCCTCAGCGTTCTTCTCCCTGGAGATGAGCTCGCTGGAAATCACCATGCGGCTGCTGTCGGCCGAGGCGTCAGTGCCGCTGGCGCACATTCGCAGCGGCCGGATGAGCGACGCCGACTGGCAGCGGATCGGCGCCTGCATGGGCCAGGTGTCGGAGGCACCGATGTTCATTGACGACTCCCCGAACCTGACGATCATGGAGATCCGGGCCAAGGCCCGCCGGCTGAAGCAGCAGCACGACCTAAAACTGATGGTCATCGACTACATCCAGCTGATGACCTCCGGCAAGCGGGTCGAGTCCCGTCAGGTCGAGGTCAGCGAGTTCTCCCGCCAGATCAAGCTCCTGGCCAAGGAGCTCGACATCCCCGTCGTCGCGCTGTCCCAGCTCAACCGCGGACCCGAGCAGCGGACCGACAAGAAGCCGATGCTGTCGGACCTGCGTGAGTCGGGCTCCCTCGAGCAGGACGCTGATCTGGTCATTCTGTTGAACAGGCCCGACTTGTACGACAAAGAGTCCGATCGGGCCGGCGAAGCCGACGTCGACCTGGCCAAGCACCGTAACGGGCCCACCAGGACCATCACGGTGGCCTTTCAAGGCCACTACAGCCGTTTTGCTGACATGAGGCAGCCATGACGAGCGCGCGGCTGTCCAGGGATATGGCTCCTGCTGCAAGTGCAGGGCTAGGGGTCGACGATCAGGTGCCCCCGAAGCTGCGCGGGCGAGCGATCACCGAGGCGTCGGTTCCCAGCCACTGGCGAGGTCTGCTGCCGGACCCGTCCGTCGACCGGCCGCTGCCGGAACGCCGGCGAGACGGTCCGAACGACACATGCGTCAGGGTGCCGATGTCGCTGCTCCACGGTGGCTTTCCCGACTTGGGAATCTTGGTGTGGGTGCAGTTGAGACTCTGGTTCGGCGACCAAGGGGGGACGACCACCTACCGCGAGCTGGCGCACAAGCTGGCGTCGACCAGCGACTCGCGGGGAGCCGTCATCGTCAAGTTCAGCGCTGCGCTTCGGCCGCTGCTCGGCACGTGGATCCAGCGCCAGCGCCAGATTCAGAACCTGTACACCTACCGCGCGGTGACCATCAAACCTCGCGACAAGCACGCCGTGCTCCGTCAGAGTGACGTGGATCGGCTGGAGATGACCGCGAAGAGCGACGGCCGTGTGAAGCCTGCTGACCTCGCCGACTTTGCCCGGTGGCAGCTTGAATGCGGTCGCCGTGGTTGGACTGCTGAGCAGACTGGCTTGATCGCGAGCAGGTGGGGTGTCACATCAGCGACCGTCCGAGCTTCTCGGAAGCGCCTGCAGAGACTCGGCCTGCTGACCGTCGTGCCCCGCGAAGGGCCCGGCCGCCTGAGCGACATCGTCTGGTTGTCGGAAACCTACGATCCCGCCACCAAGTTGATCGATCCCGTTCCGACTCATTGGCGCCCAGCGCATTACCCGCGGTCCTGCAGTCGGATGGGAGTCGGCGCTGCCGACGCCGCTGCTGACATGGCGCGGCTCGGTGAATCTCGACCAGAAGACGGCGGCCAAGCGTCAGGGCTCACCTTGCCTGCCTTGCGTCATCGACGTGCGGTTCGTCGCCACCAGGCGATTGCGGCTCTCACTTCTCCGAGCCGCTCGGCGCAACGACCTAATCAACGGCAGGACCATGAGGTGTACCTCATCCACTTTCCCAGTGAGGGCTGCTTCAAGGTTGGTCTCTCCCGCTGCGGTGCTTCAAGGGTCGAGTACTTTGTCCGCCAGGGCGGCATCGTTGTCGACCGAGTACTGGTGAGCAGTCGATGTCTTGCTGAGCTGGTGGAGGCCGACATCCTGCAATGGGTCGAGGAATGGCATCGCCTAGGTGACCGACTCCGGCGGGGCGGCGGGTACACCGAGATGTGGTCCGACGAAGGTCCAACCGTCGATCTGCACGTTGCGGCACAACACGCGATCGAGTTCGTGGCGCGAGTCAAGACCGAGCTGGTGGGTGGGGGACCGTCATGACCATCCAGCTGGGCGGTGAGCCGACAACCCTGGTTGCTGTACCTCGGCACTGGCGAGGTCCGTTGCCGAGCATGTCCGCCGTGCGTCAGCTGCCTTCTGGGGGAGGCTATGTACGAGTTCCGAGTTCTCTGCTTCACGCCGGGTTTCCCGACCTTGGGGTGTTGACCTGGGTATGGCTGTACCTGGCCTTCGAGGATCGTCCTGGGCGTACGAATTACCAGCAGATCGCCACGGACCTGGGCCTCGATCAGCTGTCGGCCCGTGCAGCGACTAAGAGACTTAGCTTGGCCGTCCAACCGCTTCTCGGCTCGTGGATCATCCAGACCAAGGTTGGCTCGAACACGTACACCTATCGAGCCGTAAACATGGCGCCGAACGATCGCTACGCCATGATCCGCCGAGACGATCTGCAGATGCTGCTGGACAACCAGCAAGGTGTGCGAGCGAAAGTGTCCGACATTGTGGACTTTGGCCGCTGGCACCTCGAGTGTGGCCAGCGGGGGTGGACGGCGGAGCCGACCAGGCTCGTCGCGGAACGGTGGAAAGTCACTCATCCGACGATTCGTCAGAGCCGTGACCGACTCGCGGCGTTGGGGCTGCTGGAAGTAGTACACCGCCGGGGATCCACTCGCCTCAGTGATCTTGTCTGGCTGAAGGAGCGCTTCAATCCGCACTGGGCCATACCGAATCCTGCAATTGAGGTCGTCGACGAGACGCCTACCAGCTCCGGTCTTGGCTGGAAGGATTCTGGGGACTCGGCTTCGGTTGGGGGGTCTCGGCCTGGAAGTTTTTCGGGGACTGGGCAGGCCGAACCGGGTAGCTCCTTGGAAGATTCTGGGGGACTGGGCTGGAAGAGTTCGGGGGACTCGGTTGGAAGATTTTTGGGGACTCCTCTAGAGGAAGTTCTAACCGAGTCCCTAACCGATGATCTATCCGAGCTCGGTGGCACGTCAGTGCCAACGCTTACGTTGCTATCGCGCAAGTTCGGCGACGCGCCGCCTCCGGCGTCAGGCTCAGAAGATCGAGGCATGGACGAAGGCACTGCGGACCACCGTCGCGCGGCTGCCCGGCTGATCGGGCAGCACCGGGTGCTCGCTTCAGCCAAGCCCTACTTCCGGACGGCGATGATCGGGTGGATCACCAGCGCTCTGGAGCAAGGGCTGGCGGTTGGGCACCTTGACCGTGCCTTGGCCTTGGTCGCCGAGGACGCTCCGCTTGATGCGGAGTGCCTCATCGTGAAGCGGGCCCTAAGGCAGGCCTGGATCGACCAGCGGGTCGGCATGTGTGCCGACTGCGGCGACACCGCCCGTCACTCACCAGGTTGTCCCCGGTTCGACTTCTCCTGGGCCGAGGAGGCGGCCGCCGCG
>JBMDXL010000479.1:0-4217 GCA_048594465.1 Microlunatus sp.
GGACGTTCTCGGACATGGATGGCTCCTCGGGGTCGCTCCGGGAGCGGCTTCCGTCTGAACCGCGCTGCTTACAACGTATACGCCTGGTGGTTCTGACCGGAACGTCCTCGCGGTTGCACCCGGCCGCCCCTCGGGCGGTTCTCCGACCGCCGACGGACCGCGATCAGCCGCCCGCGCGCTGGAAGGGAGCCGCGGTCTGCACCGTCTCCCCCAGCCCGGCCAGCACCAGCCGGGCCACCTCGACCAACGGCACGTTGGTGTGCTGGGACTGCGTGCGCAGGGTGGCGAAGGCGGCGTCGGAGGAGCAGTGAGCCCGCTCCATGATCACGCCGAGCGCCAGGTCGATGACCCGACGCGTGTCCATCGCCCGGGCCCGGTCATCGAGCTCGCGGGCGTGGGCGGTGAGCGACCGGGCCAGCCCGATGGTGCCGGCCACCTCGGTCGCCAGCACCGTCGCCAGTCGGCGCTGCTCCTCGCTCAACCCGTCCACCTCGGCCGTGTAGACCTTGGCCACCGCGAGCACCTCGCCGTCCCGCTCGACCGGGACGGAGACGCAGCACCCCACGCCCAGCTCCGTGGCGGCCCGGCCGTACTCCCCCCAGCGCTCGATGCCCAGATCGGGCACGTACAAGCCGCCGTGGCCGCGCAACGCCTCCAGGCACGGACCGAACCCGATCTGGAACTGCACGTGGTCGACGCGCCGGGCGAGCTCGGTGCTCGCCCCGACCGTGGTCGGCCCGTCGTCCGCGGCCATGGTCACCCCGACGCCGGCCACGTCGCCCAGTCGCTGGTGGAACCGGGTGGCCACCTCGTCGAGATGGTCGGCCACCAAGACGATGACGGCCTCCGATGACGTCCCCATGAGTCCTCCGCTCCCGTGTCGTACGGCTGATGTCGGTCCGGCCGGGCCGAACAGCTGAACGCTAGCCGCTGCCGCCGACACCCGGCGGGTAAGGTGCGCGCGTGCCAGAAGGTCATACCCTGCACCGGCTGGCCCTCCAGCAGACGAAGGCGTTCCGCGACCGCGTCGTGGCGGTGAGCAGCCCGCAGGGACGGTTCGCCGAGGGTGCCGCGCTGCTCGACGGCCGGCGGCTGCTGCGGGTCAGCGCGTACGGCAAGCACCTCTTCCAGCACTACGAGGGCCGGCTGGTCACCCACGTCCACCTGGGGCTGTACGGGAAGTTCGTCACCGGCACCAGCACCCCACCCCCGCCGCGGGGTGCGCTGCGGATGCGGATCGAGACGGCGGAGCCCGAGCTGCCGGTGCACTGGACCGATCTGCGGGGTGCGATCACCTGCGAGGTGCTGCCCGATCCGGCCGGCGTCCGCGCCGTCGTCGCCGGTCTGGGACCGGACCCGTTGCGCCGCAGCCCCGACCACGAAGCGGCCTTCGACCGCATCCACCGGTCCAAGATCGCCGTCGGCGCCCAGCTGATGGACCAGTCCCGGGTCGCCGGCATCGGCAACGTCTACCGCGCCGAGATCCTGTTCCGGCACGGGATCAGCCCGTTCCGGCCCGGCACCGGGCTGACCGCCGAGGAGTGGTCCGGGCTCTGGCCGGACCTGGTGGTGCTGATGCGGGCCGGCGTCCGGAGCGGCCGGATCGTGACGACCGACCCGGCCGACCGCCCCGGCGGGCGGGTGCGACGGGAGACGGCGCACTACGTCTACCGCCGCGACGGGCTGCCCTGCCGGCGCTGCGGCACACCGGTCAGCCGCACCGAGATGGTCGGACGGAACCTGTTCTGGTGCGGCGTCTGCCAGCCTGCCTGACCTGAGTCCGCCCGCGGTCCCGGGTCGGTGGCCGGCCGATGACGGACGCCGAGGGCCAGGTGCGCGGGCCGGATGCGAGGTCGACTCACGGGCTCCGGTTCTGCCGCAGCCGTGGGTAGTCTCGCGACCTGCCGGCAGGACTGGGGGCCGTTCATGCTGATCACCGCCGTACGTCGACCCGGGCACCGGGGCGGGTGGCACACCGTGGCCCTGGCCGGTCTGCTCGCCCTGCTGGCCGGCTGCACCGGGGAACCGGTCGACCGGCGAGCGACCGGCGCCGGTGCTCCCGCATCCGCCACCAGCCCACCACCCCCCTCGCCGAGCGCCCGGCCGACGACCGCGGATCCGGAGCCGACGACGGTGAGGCTGTCCTTCGCCGGCGACGTGATGTTCGAGGACCAGCTGCGCCCACTCCTCGACGATCCCGAATCGAGCCTGGAGGCCCTGCGACCCCTCACCGCCGACGCGGACTTCACCATGGTGAACCTGGAGGCGGCCCTGACCACCCGCGGGACACCGGACCCCAAGAAGCTGGAGGAGCCGGACAACCGCTACCACTTCCGCAGCGGTCCGGAGGCCCTCACCGCTCTCGGAGCCGCCGGGGTGGACGCCGTGTCGGTGGCCAACAACCACGGTGCCGACTTCGGCACCCAGGGTCTGTCGGACACCCTGGCCGCCAGGGACGACGGGCGGTTGCCGGTCATCGGGGTCGGCCGTGACCGGGCCGACGCGTTCACCCCGCACCGGGTCCGGCTGAAGGGCCAACCGTTCGCCTTCCTGGCTGCCGACGCCTCGTTCCTGGAGAGCGAGGCGCCGTCCTGGCAGGCCGGTGCCGGCACCCCCGGGCTGGCCGCCGCCCGTGGACCCGGTCGCGCGGCGCTGGAGGGTGCCGTGACCACCGCCGCCGCCAACGGTGACACGGTGGTGGTCTACCTGCACTGGGGTGAGGAGAACTCGGCCGAGGTCACCGACGACCAGGCCGCGCTCGCCCGGCTGCTGAGCCGCGCCGGCGCCGCCGTGGTGGTCGGCAGCCACACCCACCGGCTGCAGGCGGCGGGCTGGTCGGGGTCCACCTACGTCGCGTACGGGTTGGGCAACTTCGTCTGGTCCCACGGCAGCAGCGGCGCCGAGACGGGTCTGCTGGAGCTGTCGGTGCGGGACGGCCGGGTGGTCTCCGACGAGTGGCGACCGGCCCTCATCCCGCGCGAGGGCGGGCTGCCGGTCGTCCGCGCGGGCGACGACGCCCGGCGCGCCATCCGGGACTGGGAGAACCTCCGCGCGGGATCCGGTCTGGCCCCGCGCCCGTCCGGCCCACCGCCCGCCGCACCGGCGTACGCGTCGTCGGTGGGACCCATCACCCCGGCGCTGCGGACCCGGATGGGCGGCACCCACCGCAGCGACTGCCCGGTGCCGCTGCGCGACCTCGCCCACCTGCGGGTCAGGCACTGGGACTTCCAGGGCCGGGTGCGCACCGGCGAGCTGGTCGTGGCCACCAAGCACGCCGACGACCTGGTGGCGGTGTTCGAGGTGCTGTTCGACGCCCGGTTCCCGCTGGAGCGGATGCGGTTGGTCAGCGCGTACGACGGCGACGACGAGGCCTCGATGGCAGCCAACAACACCTCCGCCTTCAACTGCCGCACCGTGGCCGGCACCGACCGCTGGTCCCAGCACTCCTTCGGTGCGGCCATCGACCTCAACCCGGTGCAGAACCCGTACGTGACGGCCGCCGGGGTGTCACCCCGCGCCGGCCGGGCGTACGCCGACCGGGCCGACCGCCGGGCGTCCACCCCGGGGCTGATCACCGACGACTCCGTCGTCGTGGACGCCTTCGCCGACATCGGCTGGGAGTGGGGTGGCGACTGGACCGGTGAGGCGGACTACCAGCACTTCTCGGCTGCGGGGTCCTGAGCCTCGACCTGGCTATTTCGAGGCCCGTCCCGCATGATGCCTGTCAACGTCTCCCGGCCGCCGGGGGCCGGTCGACGCGCACGTCAGGAGAAGTGAATGGGCACCTTCGGTCGCTGGGCCGCCCGCAGCTGTGCCGGTCTGGCCGTGATCGGTCTGGTGGCCGGTTCGTCGGTCCCGGGCGGGACGGCGGCGGTGTCGCCGAGCGCCGTGCCACCGATCGCGCTGTCGACCAGTGCAGGTCTGACCGGTCCGAGCGGTCTCACCGCCTCGGCGGCGGCCCAGCTCGCCAAGGGCTCGGCCGACGACGCTGTCAACCGGGTCGTCGCCATCTCTGTCGACGGACTCAATCCCGCCGCCATCACCAAGCTCGGCCGCTCCGGCGCCCCCAACTTCCACCGGCTGCTGCGGGAGGGTGCCACCACCCTGAACGCCCGGACCGCGCAGGAGCAGACCCGGACGCTGCCCAACCACACCGGGATGCTGACCGGACGGCGGATCGACGACCGCCGCGGTGGGCACGGGGTCACCTTCAACTC
>JBMDXL010000048.1:0-3334 GCA_048594465.1 Microlunatus sp.
CTTCACGTCGCCGGAGCCCTGGACGGTCCGCGGGTCGATGTTGCCCTCGAACTCGCGGAAGATCTGGGCGTAGCTCTTGCCCACGATGTTGGCCAGCACGTTCAGCCGGCCGCGGTGCGGCATGCCGATGCAGACCTCTTCCAGGCCGTGGTTGGCCGCCTGCTCGCACACCTCGTCCAGCAGCGCGATGGTCGCCTCGCCGCCCTCGAGGGAGAACCGCTTCTGACCGACGAACTTGGTCTGCAGGAACGTCTCGAAGATCTCGGCCTCGTTGAGCTTGTCCAGGATCCGCAGGTGCTCCTCGCGGGGCAGCGACTCGTGCGGCCGCTCCACCCGGTCCTGGATCCACTTGCGCTGGGCCGGCTCCTGGATGTGCATGTACTCGATGCCGATGGTCCGGCAGTAGGAGTCGCGCAGGATGCCGAGGATCTTGCGCATCTTCATCAGACCCTGGCCGCCGGCGAACGAGCCGGTGGCGAACTCCCGGTCCAGGTCCCACAGCGTCAGGCTGTGGGTCTGCACGTCGAGGTCGTGGTGGCTGCGCTGCCGGTACTCCAGCGGGTCGGTGTCGGCCATCAGGTGACCACGGACCCGGTAGGCGTTGATCATCTCGAAGATCCGGGCCTGCTTGGAGACCTGGTCCTCGTGGTCGGCGCTGAGGTCCTGGGCCCAGCGGATCGGCTCGTACGGGATCCGCAGCGCGGAGAAGACGTCGTCGTAGAAGCCGTCCTCACCCAGCAGCAGGGCGTGCAGCCGGGCCAGGTACTGACCGGAGCCGGCGCCCTGGATGACCCGGTGGTCGTAGGTCGAGGTCAGCGTCATCACCTTGGAGACGCTCATCTGGGAGAGCTTGTCGGGATCGGACCCCTGGAACTCCGGCGGGTAGTCCATCGAGCCGACGCCGATGATGGCGCCCTGCCCGTTCATCAGCCGGGGCACCGAGTGGTTGGTGCCGATGGTCCCCGGGTTGGTCAGGGTGATGGTGGTGCCGGCGAAGTCCTCGACGGTCAGCGAGTTGGACCGCGCCTTCTTGACGATCTCCTCGTACGCCGCCCAGAACTGGGCGAAGTCGAGGTTCTCGCAGCTCTTGATGCTGGGCACCAGCAGCTGGCGGGTGCCGTCCGGCTTGGGCATGTCGATCGCCAGGCCCAGGTTGATGTGCCGGGGCACCACCATCGTGGGCTTGCCGTCGACCACCTCGTAGCCGTTGTTCATGGCCGGGTGCGTCTTGAGCGCCTGCACCATGGCGAAACCAATCAGGTGCGTGTACGACACCTTGCCGCCGCGGGCCCGGCGCAGGTGGTTGTTGATCACCACGCGCTGGTCGATCAGCAGCTTCACCGGCAGCGAGCGGACGCTGGTGGCGGTCGGCACCGTCAGCGAGGTGTCCATGTTCTTCGCGGTCCGCGCGGGTGCGCCCCGGAGCACCGTCCGGGTCGGCTCCTCCAGGTCCACGGTCGGGCGGTTGGCCGGGTTGGGCGGATCGGCCGGGACCCCGCCGCGGTTGCCCGGGGCGGTGGGTCGGGCGTTCTTGTTGGCGGTCGGCTGCTCGACGGTGGCGGGCCGCTTGGCGGCCGGGGCCGGAGCCGGGTCGGCCGGCTTGGCCGGGGTGCTCGGCGCGGGAGCCGGGGGCGCGGTCTGCTTCGCGGGGGCCGGGGCGGCGGTGGCGGCCGCGACCGGTCGAGCGGTCGTGCCGTTGCCTCCGGCCCGGGCGGTCGTGGTTCCCGCCCCGGTGCCGGCGGCTCCCGGCCCGGGGGCGCCGGCGCCACCGGAACCGTTGGCCGCACCGCCGATCTGGTGGGTCGTGAAGTACTGCGCCCAGCTCGCGTCCACCGAGGCGGGGTCGGCGACGTACTGCTCGTACATCTCCTCCAGCAGCCAGTCGTTGGCGCCGAAGTCCTCGGCAAGTGCGTCTGTGGCGGTCTGGGTGGAGCTGGATGGGTCGGGCACGGGGGCCACAATCGCCTTCTTCCGTCGCGGTCTGGTGGGCGAGGGCCCCTGCCACCGCGAAAAAAAGGGGCCCGCCCGCGTCGTCTGCCTAGGGTACCGAAAACCTCATACCACCGTGCCGCTGGTCCGACTCAGCGAGCGGGCGAGTCGGCCGTGGACACCGTCGTCGGGGTCGCCGGCCGCACCCGCGGCCAACCACAGAGCACCGACCAGACCGCTCTCGGCGGTCAGTCGCGGATTGTCCAGCGCGACGTCCAGCCGCGCCGTCAGCGCCTGCGACACCGGTCCTGGCCGGGTCGCCACCGAGCCGGCCAGCACCACCGGCTCGTCCGCTGCGGGGGCCAGGTCCACCACCAGGTGGGCCAGGTGGCCGGCCGCCCGTTCGGCGATCGAGATCGCGGTCGGGTCCTCGGCGTGGCGGGCCACCAGCTCGGCGAACGTGGACAGCCAGACCGGCGGCTCGGCGTAGCAGCGCTGGACGATCGCCACCGGGTCATCGGTCTGCATCCGCTCGACCACGGCGCCGGCCAACGAGCCGAGCGGGCGGCCACCGGACTGCAGCCCGGTCAGGGTCGCCCGGACCGCCTCGCGCCCCAGCCAGTAGCCGGAGCCCTCGTCACCGAGCAGCCAGCCCCAGCCGTCCCGGCGCTCCCGCAGCTCGCCCGCCTCGATCCGACCGGCCACCGCGCCGGTCCCGGCCACCAGCACGTAGCCGCGGGGGGCCGGGGTGGCCGAGGAGAAGGCCACCGCGAGATCGGAGACCAGGCGGGGGTGGACGGACAGACCCGCGGGGCGGGTGGACTCCAGGTAGGCCGTGTCGGCGCGGGCCCCGCCGGCCAGCCCGATCACGGCGGCGACGACGCGCTCGGCCGACCCGGGACCGACCTGGGCCAGGCACTGCCCGGCCGCTGTCCTGATCCGCCGGGCCGACTCCGCCAGCCCGACGCTGTTGGGGTTACCCGCCGGGCCGGCGGCGACCGCCAGCACCTCGCCCCCGACGGTGGCCAGGGCCACCCGGGTGGCCGTGCCGCCGACATCGGCCCCCAGCAGCAGGCGCGGCTCCGCGGGCCGGACAGGGGGTGCAGGTTCGCTCACCAGGAGTCCTCGTCTTCTTGTCCGAACGCAGCCAGATCACCGTCATGTTGCAGTTTTGTGCAACTTTCGGGTCAGATACTGCATATCCGCAAAACATGTGCTTAGGTGTTTCTCACTTGCGAGCCCGGCTCGCTCCGTCATCACCCGGCCCGGAGAATGCTCCGGACAGGTCCGCTCCCTCGGGAGTACCACATCCCACGTGCGCCCCGGCGCACCGGTGACGAAAGGCACACATCTCGATGACGATCGACAAGACGCCTCTGCAGCGTCGGCAGTTCCTGAAGTTCGC
>JBMDXL010000480.1:0-2223 GCA_048594465.1 Microlunatus sp.
CGGCTTCTCCTACTGCCTCTCCGAGCCCGACGCCGGCTCCGACGCCGGTGGCATGAAGACCCGCGCGGTGCGCGACGGCGACGAGTGGGTGCTCGACGGCGTGAAGCGGTGGATCACCAACGCCGGTGAGTCGGAGTTCTACACCGTCATGGCCGTCACCGACCCCGAGAAGAAGACCCGCGGCGGCATCTCCGCCTTCGTCGTCGAGAAGTCCGACCAGGGCGTCTCCTTCGGCGCCCCGGAGAAGAAGCTCGGGATCAAGGGCTCGCCGACCCGTGAGGTCTACTTCGACCACGTACGCATCCCCGGCGACCGGCTGATCGGCACCGAGGGGACCGGCTTCGGCACGGCCATGAAGACCCTGGACCACACCCGGGTGACCATCGCCGCCCAGGCGGTGGGTATCGCGCAGGGGGCGCTGGACTACGCGCTCGGCTACGTCAAGGAACGGCAGCAGTTCGGCAAGGCGATCGCGGAGTTCCAGGGACTCCAGTTCATGCTGGCCGACATGGGCATGAAGCTGGAGGCCGCCCGCCAGCTCACCTACGTCGCCGCGGCCAAGTCGGAGCGCGGCGACGCCGACCTCACCTACTTCGGGGCGGCGGCCAAGTGCTTCGCCTCCGACGTGGCCATGGAGATCACCACCGACGCGGTCCAGCTGCTCGGCGGCTACGGCTACACCCGTGACTACCCGGTGGAGCGGATGATGCGCGACGCCAAGATCACCCAGATCTACGAGGGCACCAACCAGGTGCAGCGGATCGTGATGGCCCGGCAGCTGCTGGCCGGTCTGCCACAGGTCTGAGGCGGTGGCGCGCGGACCGTCAGCGGGTCCGCCTAGCATCGGCCGGATGGAAGCCCGGAAGCCACCAGACGGCGGCTGGCTGAACCAGCACCCCGTCCGTCGGATCGCGGAGCACCCGTCCCATCCCCTCCGGCGTGACCTCTGGCCCGCGCTGCTGCCCCCGGTCCGGCAGCTGCTCGACGACGGTCTCGACCTGAGCGGCCTCACCATCCTGGTGGGGGAGAACGGTGTCGGGAAGTCCACCCTCGTGGAGGCGGTGGCGATGGCGTACGGGTTGTCGCCCGAGGGTGGTTCGACCGGTGCGCGGCACTCGACCCGGGCGTCGGAGTCCCCGCTGGCCGGTCACCTCCAGCTGACCCGGGGGGCCGGGGCGGCCCGGTGGGGCTACTTCCTGCGGGCGGAGACGATGCACGGGCTGTTCAGCTACCTCGAGGACAACCCGGGTCGGGAGGACCCGGCGTTCCACGAGCTCAGCCACGGCGAGTCGTTCCTGGCCATGCTGATGACCCGCCGGTTCGTCGACCCCGGGTTCTTCGTGCTGGACGAGCCGGAGGCCGGGTTGTCGTTCGAGAGCCTGCTGGCCCTGGTCGGTCTGCTGGCCGAGCTGGTCACCGATCCGCGGACCCAGGTGTTGATGGCCACCCACTCACCGGTGTTGGCGGCGATCCCGGGCGCGACCCTGCTCCAGCTGGACGCCGACGGGATCACCCCGACCTCCTGGGAGGACCTGGCGGTGGTGGACCACTACCGGCGGTTCCTGCACGCCCCGCAGCAGTACCTGCGGCACATCGTCGACTGAGCTACTTCGCGTACTTGGCGAGGTCGCTGGTGTCACCGCGGGCGACGTCGGCGAACATCGCCTTGGCCTTGCTCTCGTCCCACAGGACCGCCGAGCCGACCGGGGTGGAGGCGCCGGGGTTCGACACCGGGACGGTCAGGGTGTAGCCGTCGCCGCCGGAGACCTTGCGCATGGCGTTGGCCATGCCGACCATCTCCAGGACAGTGGTGTCCTGGCCGATGGAGATGGCGTCGGCGGTCGCGGTCGACAGGTTCCAGTAGCGCACCGGGTTGATCACGGTGGCGGGTGAGGCCGCTTCCTTGGCGATCGCCGAGAGCATCTGCCGCTGCCGCTGCACCCGGCCGAGATCGCCGAGCGGGTCGGCCTTGCGCATCCGCACGTAGCCGAGGGCGTTGGTGCCGGACAGGTTCTGGCAGCCCTTCTTCAGGTTCAGGTGGGAGTCGGCGTCCTTGATGGCCTTGGGCAGGCACATCTCGATCCCGCCCAGGGCGTCGATGACGTTGACGAAGCCACCGAAGCCGATCTCGGTGTAGGCGTCGATCCGCAGCCCCGTGTTCTGCTCCACCGTCTGGACCAGCAGCTGCGGTCCGCCGAAGGCGTACGCGGCGTTGATCTTGTT
>JBMDXL010000481.1:0-4882 GCA_048594465.1 Microlunatus sp.
GCCCTTGACCGCCGAACCCAGGAAGACCAGGTCCTCGTGCACGTCGGCGACGAGGAGGTCGCCGCCGGGCCGCAGCACCCGGGCGAACTCGGCGTAGACGCCGGTGAGGTCGTCCACGTGGGTCAGCGCCAGACCGGTCACCACCAGGTCGGCGGTGCCGTCGGCCGCGGGCAGCGCGTCGAGGTCACCGAGCACGAAGTCGACGTCGGCGGTCCGGAGGCGCGCACGCTCGAGCATCGCCGGCGACCCGTCGATGCCGGTCACCCGGAAGCCGAGGCAGGCCAGCCGCAGCGCGAGCCGTCCGGTGCCGCAACCGGCGTCGATCGCCCGTCCCCGCGGGAGGTCGGCGACGATGGCGTCGATCAGCGGCTCATCGAGGTCGAAGAGACCGTTGTCCTCGTGGTCGTAGGTCGCCGCCCACTGCGCGTACGCCGCAGCGGTCGCGCCCCGTTCCACCAGGACTCCCGGGTGGGCGCTGAGCTCAGGATCGTCCAGCAGCGCCCGGGTGGCCTGCAGGCGCTCGTGGACGAAGCGTTCGTCGAAGTCCTCGTCACCGGCCCAGGCCCGGAGCAGGGCCAGACCCTCCATCCCCAGCAGGTACGCGAGCGGGTGCTGATAGATCACCCGCGGACGGTAGCCGGGACCGGACGGAGGACTCCACCGGTTTGCCGTCAGTCCGGGGGGTCACGAAGCGGCCAGGGCGTCGAGGTAGCGCTGCGTGGTGCGGTCCTGGACCCGGTGCGCCACGGGGCCGCCGAGACGGGTGAACCACCGGTCGGGCCGGGAGAAGGCCCGGATGGTGGCGCGCACGGTGCCGTCGTCGTCGTGGTGCACGAGGAACTGCTCCTCCCCCCTCTCCGGGTGCCCCGGCAGCGTCCCGTACGCGAAGCCCTGACGGCTGGGTTCGGCGGTCACGCCGACCACCCGGACAGGGGCGCGGACCGTCACCGGCCCCAGGCCGATGGCGAGCACCGCGGTCTGCCCGGCGGTCACCGAGGGTGCGCTGCGCCCGCCGACCGGTGGGACCAGCTCGACCTCCAGCCCGGCGCGGCGGTGCATGTCCCACGACATCAGCGTGGCCACGGCGCGCCGGAAGCAGACCTCGCCGTCACCGAGGAGACGCTCGACCTCGAGGTGCCGGTAGCCGGGCGGCAGCTCACCGGTGGTCGCCCCGACTTCGGGGTAGCTGAACCCGAGCCCGGCGAGATCGGCCCGGGGCCGGGTCACCCGCCCTCCCCGATGATCAGCAGCTCGTTGCCTTCCGGGTCGGCGATCCGCCAGACAGGCTCGTCCCCGTCCAGGACCCGACCGCCGGCCGCGACCGCGGTGGCCAGGCGGCCGGGGACGTCGTCGGCCGGGACGGTCAGCTCGACGTGGACGCGGTTGCGCTGCTGCCGCCGGTCCGAGTCCGCGACGTCGAGCTCCTGGAGCACGAGCACGGGCTGGAGACGTCGCGGGTCGACGATGTCGGTGACCCCCTCGCGTGGGTCCTCCCGGTAACCGAGGACGGCCAACCAGAAGGCACGGACGGCGGGCACGTCGGCGGCGTCGACGAAGAGCTGCACGAACCGTGGCGCCGTCGCCTCCGCGGTGGCGCCGAGGTCCCGGGCCGCCCTCTGCAGCTGACCGGCCAGGGCGACGAAGTCCACGTCGAGCCCGGGGGCCCCGGCCTCCCACAGGTCCTTGCCGCTGTCCATGATCACGAGTCCGTCGCGCAGGTCGATCAGCAGCGGGAACCCGGCCCGCTCCGCCAGCTCCGCGGCAGCGGTGACCAGCTCACGCTCCTGAGTGCCGGAGTCGACCCGGTAGCAGACCATCGCGCTGAACAGCGCCTGCCAGTCGGTGTCGTCGGCCTCGGTGAGCGCGCCGCCCGGCACGAGATCGACCTCGTTGCCTTCGGGGTCCCTCCGACAGACCCCGTACGGTCCGGTGGCCTCGCCATCGACCTGCTCGACGGCCGCCGCTGGTCGGCCGACGTCGAGGTGGAGGCGGTTGCGCAGGGGCCGGTGCTCGGTCGTCGGCCGGAGCCGCAGCGCCGGATCGCGCCGCCACGGATCGGCGAGTCCACCGTCGACGGCCTCGTAGGCGAGCACGCGCTGCCAGAACCGGGCCACCACCGCCGGGTCCACCGCGTCGACCAGCACGCTGAGCTGCTGCAGTCCGGCCGGAGCCGCGACGAGTCCCTGCTCGCGTGCGGCCGCCGACACCGGCGCGGCGTCCTCCACGGAAGCCAGCCGCACCCGCAGACCGCTCGCACGCAGATCGACCAGGTGCTGGGGCGACAGCTCCCGGACGCGGCCGGCGAACGCCGCCGCCTCGGTCAGCGACGACGCCTCGAACCAGGCCGTCAGCACACCGTCCAGCCACCGCCAGTCTTCTCGTGTCGCGCTCATCCCGGCACTGTAGGGCGTGGTCCTGACACTCCTTCACCGTCGTCGGACCAGCGCTCCGTGACCCCGCGCCGTCGGTCCAGCGTCATCATCTGCTGTCCCTGATCTGCCCGTCCGGGCAGGGAAGTCTGCCCCCACGACGGCGGCGACACCCCTCCCAGCCGGGCGCCCGATGTCGGTACCGTGCCTCGTGGCCGGCCCGACGCGCGTGCCGCCGGACCGGCGGCGGACCCCGGTCGGCCGTGGTGCCCGGCCCGCTGGGATGCCGCGGGCTACGACCCTCGGCGCGCCGGGCGCGGGCGAGCTGCTCGACCTGCAGCGAACGGCGGGGAACGCGGCCGCCGTGGCGATGGTCCAGCGCGTCTCCCGGGCCGGTGAGATCCCCGTACCGATCACCGACGTGGCCGCCGCGGGACAGAAGCTGAACACGTTGTCCATGACGGACCTGATCGACACCCTCGACGACCTGCGCCAGCGTGGGGCCAGTGGTGCCCTGCTGGCCGATCCCGCCGCGCTGTCCCCGTTGGGCCCGGTCCGCCGGGACCGGATCCTGGCCACCGCCCGGGCCGTCGCGAGCATGATCGACCCGCAGTTCTACATCGCCTGGAGCCACCTCGACCCCGTCGACCAGGGCCCCCTGCTGGCTCGGGCGGAGAAGTCGGTCAAGGGGGCCGGCACCGCCGAGCACCGGATCGCCGTCATGGGTGGTGGGCTGATCGGGATGATCAGAGCCAACGCGTACGGGGAGGCCTTCGCGTTCCTCAACGGCCTGAACATGGCCGAGATCCTGACGACCGCGACGAGTGCGCGTGGCGCCGCCCAGCTGCCTACCGGCGCCGCACCGGCCCGCGGCACCGCCACCACGATGCTGGACGACCTGGTCGCCCACCTCGGGGAGGCCCGAGGCGTGAACGTCACCCGGATCCAGGTCGCCCTGGAGGCCGTCACCAGCACCGTGGACTTCACCGCGTTCGCCGCCGCACACCCAGCAGTGAACGGACCGGACCTGCAGCCGTTCGAACGCGACGACCTCCGCGCCTTCCTCGCCCGCGGCGGCGTGGCGGACTTCACCGCGACGGTCGCGAACGCCGACCTGCACGTCGAGGGCCAGTTCTTCTGGAGCGCCCAGCTGATCAACGGGCTGATGACCGACCCGGACGTGGCCGCGTTGAACACGCGGGCCTCACCACCCGATCACCTCGCCTTGTTCGTCAGCTTCCAGACGCTCCTCCAGACCGCAGCGGACCGGGACCAGCCGACGTCCACGGTGGCGGCTCAGGCGCGGGCGTTCACCGCGGCCGTGCACGCCGCCCACCCACCCGGCGCCGCACACCTGATCGCCCTGGCGTCGATCGTGGCCGCCGCGCCGATCGCGGCCCAAGTGGACCCGGGACCCTTCGCCAAGAAGTCGGTCGAGTTCCGGGCGGGCTGGGCGATCTACCAGACGCTCAACGGTGGCTTCACGGTCGCGCCCGATCCGGACGTGAGCAAGCAGAAGAACGTCAGCCGCCTCCATTACCTGGCGCAGGCGGAGGCAGAGGTGTGCGGCTTCCAGGCGTCCTTCCTGGCCAGCAGGTTCCGCGCCCTGGCCAACCGGGCCGGTCGTCCCGCACCCGACCCCGCGGTGCGCGTCGGCGGTCTGGCGCTGGCCACCGGGGTGGTGGCCCAGCACCGCCCGGTCAAGCAGGGCGGGATCGACGTGCTGCGCGGAGACGTCTGCACGTACGGCTCCGGACTCGCCGGGGCGGTGGCCAGGATCAGGGCCGCCCTGGACGGCGGTTGGATCGTCACGGTTCGCGTGATGAGCGGCTTCGGCGGCGGCGGGCTCCGCGGCGAGCACTCCTTCGCCCTGATCGGCCATCAGGGCAACGCCTTCACGGTGGCCGACAGCGATCCCGGCAACGAGGGCGACCCCCGGTTCAAGACCGGCTTCACCACGGTGTACTTCGACCCGGCCGTGCCCCGGTTGAGCACCGCGGTGAACGACGCCGAGTTCCCGGGGCTCGCCGCGGAGCCCCATCTGCAGATCAACCGCCATCACCGCTACCAGGTGCTCTCGGTGACCGGGTGCGTCTGAGCACGCACCCGGCCGAGACCACCGGCGGTGTCACCTTCCCGGCAGGGAGTCGATGCACCCGCGAGCGAGGTCCTCGTCGCCGGTGGTGAGGGCATGGCCCACCGGGAGAACGTGGTGCGCCACCGCGGCGCCCGCATCCCTCAGCACCGCCGCGAGTCGGCGCCCGTCGGCGGGCGAACGACGGGCGTCCTGTGCGCCGTCGATGATCAACACCGGCAGCGCGCACACCTGGTAGGCGCCCGGGGCCGCGAACGGCGGCAGACCACGGAACAGGACCGCGCCCGCCACGAGCTCGGGTGCGGCTGCCAGCAGGGCCGCCGCCATGATGGCTCCGTTCGAGTACCCGACGACGACCGGCCGGAGCGCTGATCTGCCGTCAGCGCCGAGCTCCCGCGACAGATCCGCCAGCGGCCGC
>JBMDXL010000482.1:0-4388 GCA_048594465.1 Microlunatus sp.
CCGTTGATGTAGGCACTCGGCGAGTCCGCGCCACCGTCGGAGTTGACCACCACCGGCCGGTTCTTCGCGCTCACGATCCCCTGCGTCACCGTGCTGGCCAGCGCCAACGGCGAGCCGATCGCGACCACCTGCTCGCCCACCTGCACCTGGTCGGAGTTGCCGATCGGCATCGGAGTCAGACGGTGGTCCTCGGTCAGCTTGATCACGGCCAGGTCGTACGACGGACTGCGTCCGACCAGCTCGGCCCGCTTGCGGGCGCCGTCGGCGAACACCACGGAGATCAGTCCGCCGTCGGCGGCGTCGGCGATCACGTGGTTGTTGGTCATGATGTGGCCGTCGGTGTCGAGCACGAACCCGGATCCGGTCCCGCCGGAGCCGTTCGAGCCGACCCGGATCATCACCGTGCTCGGCAGCGCGGAGGCGGCGACCTGGACGGTGTCGATCTGGCTCGGGGCCGGCGGGAGCGGCGAGCCGGATGGGTTCGCACTCGGCGGCGGGGCGGTCGCCGAGGCGCGGGGCTGCGCCGGGCCGGACGGTGTGGTCGGGGTGGCGGTCTGCGCCAGCCGCGAGCCGCCGTAGCCGGCGGCGGTCCCGACCAGGGCGGCCAGCAGGGCCGCCACCAGCAGGATCACCCCGGTCCGGGGACGACGACCGGTCGGCGGCGGCGTGGACGACGTCTGCGCCGGTCCAAACGGCCCGCCCGGACCGGACGAGAGGGCGTTCGGGGACGGTGCGTCGGCCCGGGGCGGCAGACCGGCTCCGACCGGGTACCCGGTCGGCGCGGCGAAGGTGGGTGGGACCGAACCGTACGGCGGCAGCACCTGGGTGGGTTCCCCGGACGGCGGTCCGCCGAAGGGGCCGTAGTACTGACTGGCCGGTGCGCCCCGGTCTCCGGCGCCGGCTGGCCCGGACGGGCGATCGCTCCACCGGTCGTCCCCCCAGCCGTCGACCCGGGTGGACTCGGTCGGAGGCTCCGTGGGGTGGACCGGCTGGGCGAGGGTCGGAGGACCGTCGCCGGACCGCTCCACCGGCTCCGGCCAGGAGCTGGTCACAGCCTCGTCGGGTCCGGCCGAGTCGTCGCGGCGGTCCCGGAAGAACCAGTCCGATCCCGCGTCGTGGGCCGACCGATCGTCGGGGGCCGCCGAGCGGTCCTCGTCAGCCATCTCGCCACCGCTCATCGACCGAGGATGCGGGACCAGCCCGCGCGAACGCGTTCCATCGTAGTCGGCTGCTGCGGCGCCTCGTGGGGAAGCGCGGCCACCGCCGCCGCCAGCGTCTCGCGGGAGCCGTCGGTCACCACGGTCATCACCACGTCGCCCGTCACCCAGCTCGCGGTGGTCGGCATCCCGGCGGTGACCCACGCCCCGAGCGTCTCGTTGCGGGTGCTGCCCGTCGGCGGTCCGTTCAGCCGACCGCGCTGCTCGATCACGCTGACCGTGGTCAGCCCGTCGCTGTAGACCAGGTGGACCAGGTCCGGGTCGTCGGTCTGGTCGGTCCGCAGCCGCATCAGCGAGAGCCCGGCCAGACGCTCGGCGCAGATCCAGCCCTCCCGGCGCAGCTGGGCGGCCCGCGACAGGGTGAGGGTGGCCGTCGTCCGGGCGGCGGGGCCGGCACCTGCGGCCGGCTCGTCGCTCACCGCGTCGAAGCGCAGGTCGGTGAGCCGGCTCGACACGTCCACGGCTCCACGTCCGTCGTAGGTCTCCTGCGCCAGCAGCAGCCCCGTCCGGGCGTCGAGCCACCAGCGCGCCACCACGCCGTCCAGGCCGCCCTCGGCCGGCTGAGCGGTCGGTTCACTGGCCTCGATCACCACCGCGGCCCGGCCCTCGTACGACTGGGAGCTCCAGCCCCGGAGCGCGTACCGGTCGGCGAGCAGGTCGATCAGGTCGGCGTCGGCCATCCGGGTGGAGGAGTCCGCGGCGACGTAGGTCGTGTAGCCGGCCGGCTGGTGGCCGGCGCCCGCGGGATCGACCCGGGTCCCGGTGCCACCGTGGCTGCTGACCCGCACGGTGCTGGAGATCTGCTGGTCGTCGCGGGTGACGACGACGTGCTGGATGGCGGTGTAGGTGAGGTCGTCGCCGGCCTGACCGGCCCGGACCAGGAGCTTGGCGGACTTGGCCTCCGACAGGCGCTTCGCCGGCAGCGTCAACGCTGTCGCCGTGCCGCCGCCGGCGCGGGAGGTGACGGGCCGACCCTGCAGAGCGGCGCTGACCCGGCCGTCGAGCGGGAAGGCGGACACGACGGTGGTGAACTCGGTGACCGCCTGCCGAGTCGGGTCGACCGCCTGGGCGGCCTGCGTGTCGGGGGCCACCGCGTAACCCACGCCGAGCACCGCGAGCACGGTCAGACCGCACCCGAGCAGTCCGGCCACCAGGCGGGTCCGGCGGAGCTGGCGCTGACTGGGCAGCTCGCCGCCGACCACGGTCCGGCGGAAGGGCCGGGTCCACAGCGGGGCCGTGGCGTCCTCTCCCGCGATCGAGACCAGACGGTGCGAGAGGTCGACCGGGGCGCGTCCTGGATCGGTCGAACCGGTCAGCAGCGAGCGCACGTGCCGGAGCTCGGCGACCTCCCGACGGCAGTCGGCACAGTCGACCAGGTGGGCCAGCAGCCGCTCACGGTCGGGATCGGCCAGGGCGTCGTCGACGAAGGCCGATCGCAGCTCGGCGAGCTCGGCGCACGAACGCGCCCTCACGAACGCCTCGCGTACCCCGGTGCTGAGAGGCCGACGGTCACCGGTGCGCCACCCTCGGCCTCGATGCCCAGATACCGCTCCCGCTCGCCGCTGGGGCGCCGGTGGGCCAGGGCGGTGCGCAGCTGCGCACGACCCCGGTGAATGCGGCTGCGGACGGTGCCGAGCTTGGTGTCCAGGACCGCAGCGATCTCCTCGTACGTGAGGCCCTCGATGTCGCACAGCACGACCGCCGCCCGGAACTCCGGGGGCAGGGCCGACAGCGCGGCGGCGACGTCGTGGTCGAGATCAGCATCGGCGAGCGCCTCGGACGGTGTCGGCCAGCTGCTGGGCAGCCGCTCGTCGGCACCGTCGACCATGCCGTCGAAGCGGATCTTCTGCTTGCGCCGGGCCGAGTCCAGGAACAGGTTGGTGGTGATCCGGTGCAGCCAGCCCTCGAACGTGCCGGGCTGGAACGTGTGCAGGGACCGGAAGACGCGGACGAACACGTCCTGGGTGAGGTCCTCGGCGTCGTGCGGGTTGCCGGTGAGTCGGTACGCCAGCCGGTAGACCCGGGCGCTGTGGTCGCGGACGATCTGCTCCCAGCTGGGGGGCGTCCAGTCCTGGGCCGCGGGCGGGGCCCAGGAGCGCCCGGTCGCGGGGGCCACGGTGGCGACAGGCGAGGTGTCCGACATCGGCCGACGGGCCATGGGGTGTCCCCTCCTGAGCAGTGTGATCACCAGCGGACCTCTCATCTTTCCCGACGATCCTGGACGGACACTGAGACGAACCTGTCAGGACCCTGTGGTCGACCTCGATGTGGCCAACGTCTCAGTCGCGCTCCGGGTTCCCGGCCGGCGACCGCTCCGACGTACGGGGCCGGTCAGGCCGGACCGGCGGGCAGACCGGCCGCCTCGAGGGAGGCCAGCAGCGAGGCGACCTCCGTCTCGGTGGCCGGCGGCATCGGCGGACGCAGCCGGCCGTTGCCCCGCCCCTGCCGCTGCAGCCCGGCCTTGACCATGATGCAGCCCTGGGTGGCGAACACCCCGGTGAAGATCGGGAGCAGCCTCCGGTGCCAGGCCAGCGCCGCCGCCGGGTCGCCGTCCAGCTGGGCCTCGATCAGCCGCCGCATCCCGACACCGCTGAAGTGGGTCGACGTGCCGACGACACCGACGCCCCCCACGGCCAGCAGCGGGAGGGTCAGGGCGTCGTCGCCGGAGTAGTAGGCCAGGTCGGTCGCGGCCATCACTTGCGCCGAGGCCTGCAGATCGCCCTTGGCGTCCTTGACGGCCACGACCCGCGGGTGCTCGGCCAGGGCCAGCAGGGTCTCGGTGGCGATCGGCACCCCCGAGCGGTGCGGGATGTCGTAGAGCATCACGGGCAGCGCGGTGGCGTCCGCGACCGCCCGGAAGTGCGCGAGAAGCCCGCTCTGCGGGGGCCGGGAGTAGTAGGGGGTGACCACCAGCAGACCGGCGGCACCGGCCTGCTCGGCGGCGGCGGCCAGCCGGAGCGTGTGGGCCGTGTCGAAGGTGCCGACGCCGGCCAGCACGTGGCACCGATCGCCCACCGCCGCGACCACCGACGACAGCAGCGCGGACTTCTCGGCGTCGGAGGTGGTGGGTGACTCCCCCGTCGTCCCACTGATCACCAACCCGTCGTGCCCCAGCTCGTCGACCAGGTAGGTGGCCAGCGCGGCCGCGCCGTCGGTGTCGAGCGCGCCGTC
>JBMDXL010000483.1:0-9210 GCA_048594465.1 Microlunatus sp.
GCGCGTCTGGCGCATCGAGCACCGGTACTGAGTACCGCCGGTGCACTAGGGCAGTCTGAACGACGGGCCCTGGCGGAGGGTCGGCGGCGACCTGAACCACCACCCGACGATTCCCGTTGGGCTGGATCAGGTCCTTCTGACGACGCGTAACGCGAAGGGTCGATACTCATCGTCTTCCTCAGCCACCTCGAAACCACTGGCCCAGAGAATGACCTCCATCGCGTCCCTCATGACCTCGCTGATCTTCCCATTCAGCCGGGTAAGCCAGCAGTCGCCAGGGCATCCAGGACTGCGGCACCAAGCCGCAGACGCTCCCGAACAACCACCTCTGGTGCCGGTGTCCCGACCTCGGCGATGCGGGCAAGGTCCGCCAAGGATCCTCTTCGAGAAAGACGCTGTCAGACTGACAGGTGCCTGCTCCCGAGTCCATCCGTCGACCGACAACGTGCGACCGGCTCCGTCACGCTGGCCCCAGCGGCCACACAGAAGTTGCCAGTCCAGGCTCAGCTCACGGACTGCCGGTCTGAGATCGGACACCGTCCCCCGGACACGTGCCGCCCCACCGACCGTTCTACGCTGACCGCAGTGCTTTCGGCGCGAGCCGGGCGCACGACCGTACGGATCAGCGCAGCTCCGTGCACCCGCGCGGAGCAGCGAGAGGAACGGCCGGATGAGCGAGAACGCGATGCCCGACGACTCGTCGGTGCACGCCTACGTCGGCCGGGTGTGCTTCAAGAACGGCCCCCCGCACCGGGTCGGGCTCGAGCTGGAGTGGCTCATCGGCGCCCGCGCCGATCCGTCGCTCCCGGTGTCGCTGGACACCCTCACGACCGTGGCTTGCGCCGCCGAGCCGCTGCCGGGCGGCAGTCGCCTCACCCTGGAACCGGGCGGCCAGCTGGAGCTGAGCTCGCGGGTCGCCGACGATCTCTCCGGGTGCTGGCGGGACCTGTGCCGTGACACCACCCACCTGCAGGCCATCCTGACCGACCACGGACTCTCGTCCCTGCCGGTGGCCCTCGATCCGCTCCGCTCCCCCCGACGACTCCTGCGGACAGCGCGCTACGACGCGATGCAGGACCACTTCGACCGGCGAGGCGACGCCGGGCTGGTGATGATGACCCAGACCGCGTCCGTCCAGGTGAACCTCGACGCCGGCGCCGACTCCCCCGACGTGGCCCGCCGCTGGTCCCTGCTGCACGGGATCGGTCCGGCCATGGTCGCCGCCTTCGCCAACTCGCCCCTGCACCGGGGTCGACGCACCGGGTGGAAGTCGAGCCGGCAGCGCGTGCTGCTGACTCTGGAGTCGACCCGGGCGGCGCCGCCGGTCGGACCGGATCCGGTGACGGCCTGGGCGGAGTACGCCCTGAACGCGCCGGTGATGGCGTGCCGACGACCGGGCCGCTGGATCGCCTCCCCCGGCTTCACGTTCCGGGAGTGGGTCGCCGGCGTGCCCGGACTGCCGGCGCCCACCGAGGACGACCTCGCCTACCACCTGACCACCTTGTTCCCTCCGGTCCGCCCGCGGGGGTGGTGGGAGGTGCGCTACCTGGATGCGCAGCCCCTCGACTGGTGGCCGGTCCCGCTGGCCGTGCTGACGGCGCTGGCCGACGACCCCCGCGCGGCCGACACGGCCCGCGACCTGACCGACTCCTGCCCGCTCGACTGGGCAGCGGCAGCGCGGCAGGGTCTGGCCGATCCGGAACTGCACCGGCTTGCCCTCCGCCTGTTCGAGGCGGCGCTTCTCGCCCTCCCCCGGCTGGCCGCTGAACCGGCACTGATCTCCCTGGTGACCGACTACGTCGAGCGGTACGTGGCCCGGGGTCGCTGTCCCGCGGACGACGTCCTCGACGAGGACCACCGGTCCCGCGCGGCTGCCCTCGCCAGCGCGGAGAGCCGATGATCACCGAAGGGGCAGGCAACGCCCACCCGACCATGATCACCACCGCGAAGAAGATCACTGAGCCGACCAAGATCACTGCGCCGACCACGATCATCCGATCGACCAACATCCCCCGATCGATCATGATCACGAACCCGGAGGGCCGCCGATGAGCACCGATGCCACCGATCTCAAGGAGCTGCTGGCCCGGGAGCTCGAGCGCAGCCGGATACGTTCGCTGGGGCTGACCACGGCCGTGCTGGACGAGGACGACCTGACCGCTCAGCACTCCACGCTGATGTCTCCTCTGGTCTGGGACCTCGCCCACGTCGGCAACTACGAGGAGCTGTGGTTGTTGCGCACGGCGACCGGGGCGCCGTCCCTCCGGCCGGAGATCGACCCCCTGTACGACGCGTTCGAGCACCCCCGGGCCACCCGGCCGAGTCTGCCGCTGCTCAGCCCGGCCGAGTCGCTGGACTACCTCGGGCAGGTCCGTCGTCAGGTGCTGGACACGCTGGACCGGATCCACCTCGACCCCGCGGACCCGCTGCTGGACTCGGGCTTCGTCTACCGGATGGTGCTCCAGCACGAGCACCAACACGACGAGACGATGCTGGCCACCCACCAGCTGCGGCGCGGAGCGCGAGCGCTGCCGGACGCCGATCCGGCCCCGCCCCAGCGGGCTGAGCGGTGGCCGGCGGAGATGCTGGTGCCGGCGGGGTGGTTCGAGATGGGCACCTCGTCGGATCCCTGGGCGCTGGACAACGAGCGACCCGCCCACCGGGTCCACCTGCCCGCGTACTACCTCGACACCACACCGGTCTCCAACGCCGCCTACCGCGCCTTCGTCGAGGCCGGCGGCTACGACGACCGCCGTTTGTGGAGCGCCGCCGGTTGGGAGTGGCGCTGCCGCTCCGGCAAGCGCCAGCCGGCCTTCTGGGTCACCGACGCGGGCAGCTGGTGGCGCCGCCGGTTCGGGACCTTGGAACCGCTCCCCGACGACGAGCCGGTGCAGCACGTCTGCTTCTTCGAGGCCGAGGCGTACGCGCGCTCGGTCGGACGGCGACTGCCGACCGAGGCCGAGTGGGAGAAGGCGGCCTCCTGGGACCCGGTCACCCGGACCAAGCGCCGCCATCCCTGGGGCGATGCGGCGCCGGGTCCGGAGCACGCCAACCTGGGTCAGCGGTGGACCCGGCCCGCACCGGTCGGCTCCTTCCCGGCCGGGGCCTCGGCGTACGGGATCCTGCAGCTGCTCGGTGACGTCTGGGAGTGGACCTCGACCACCTTCGACGGCCATCCGGGCTACTGCACGTTCCCGTACGCGGAGTACTCCGAGGTGTTCTTCGGTCCCGAGCACCGCGTGCTGCGGGGCGGGTCCTGGGCGACCGACCCGCTGGTCGCCCGGACCACCTTCCGCAACTGGGACTACCCGATCCGCCGACAGATCTTCGCCGGCTTCCGCACCGCCCGGGACGCCTGATGTGCCGCCACCTGGCCTATCTCGGACCACCGACCACGCTGGCCGAGCTGCTGCTCACCCCGCCCCACTCGCTGCTGCGCCAGTCCTGGGCGCCCCGGCGCCAGCGCCACGGCACGGTGAACGCCGACGGCTTCGGAGCCGGCTGGTACGTGCCCGGCCGGGTCGAGCCCGTGCGCTACCGGCGTTCGCAGTCCCTGTGGAGCGACGCCTCGTTCGCCTCGCTGGCACCCACCATCGCCAGCGGTTGCCACCTGGCGGCCGTCCGGTCGGCGAGCCCGGGATGCGGACCGGACGAGTCCTGCGCCGCGCCGTTCACCGAGCAGCGCTGGTTGTTCAGCCACAACGGCCGTCTCGCGGACTGGCCGGCGGCCCGCAAGGCCCTCACCGACCGCACCTACGACATCGCCGAGGCGGCGGCGCCGGTCGACTCGGCCCTGCTGTTCGGACTCGCCGCCGCCCGCTGGCAGGCCGGGTCCACGCTGGTCGACGGGCTCCTCGACGCGGTCCGCTCGGCCCGGGCCTTCGGTGGCGGACGGCTGACCCTGCTGGCCACCGACGGCACCCGGATCGCCGGCACCTGCGTCGGCGAACCGATGTTCGTGCGGTCGGACGGCACGAGCGTCGTGGTCGCCTCCGAGCCGTACGACGACGACCCGCGCTGGACCGAGCTGCCGGACGACACCGTGGTCGAGGCCGACCGGAACGGTGTCACCGTGACCCCCATCCCCGATCACCTGGAGAGCCGATGATCACCAGCCGACTCGACGTGCACCTGACCGACGACGACCTGCGCGCGACCCTGGTCGCCGACGCCCGGCGCGGTCTGACCGCGACCCCGAAGACCCTGCCGTCCAAGTACTTCTACGACGCGCGCGGCAGCGACCTGTTCGAGCAGATCACCCGGCTGCCCGAGTACTACCCGACGCGCACCGAGGAGGCCATCCTCACCCGCTACGCCGACCAGATCGCCGCCGCCGCGGGTCGGCCGGACACCCTGGTCGAGCTCGGCTCCGGCTCGTCGACCAAGACCCGGCTGCTGCTGGACGCGCTGGCCGCGGCGGGTCGACTCCGACGCTACGTGCCCGTCGATGTCAGCAGCTCGGCCCTGGAGGGGGCCCTCGACACGCTGGCCGTCGACTACCCCGCGCTCGAGCTGCACGGCGTGGTCGCCGACTTCGAAGCCCACCTGGACCGCCTGCCGTCGACCGGCGGCCGGCTGATCGCCTTCCTGGGCAGCACGATCGGCAACCTCGACCCGGCCGAGCGCTCTCGCTTCCTCCGCGGTCTGCGCTCCGGGTTGGGTGCTGGCGACGCGTTCCTGCTGGGCGCCGACCTGGTCAAGGCCGAGGACCGGCTGGTCGCCGCCTACGACGACGCCGCCGGTGTCACCGCCGACTTCAACCGCAACGTGCTGCGGGTCCTGAACGCCTCGCTCGGCGCCGACTTCCGACCCGAGGACTTCGACCACGTGGCTCGCTGGAACAGCGACGCCGAGTGGATGGAGATGATCCTGCGGGCCCGGCGGGCGATGACGGTCCGGTTGGCGGACCTCGACCTGCAGATCGCCTTCGCCACCGGGGAGGAGATCCGGACCGAGATCTCGGCCAAGTTCCGCCGGCCCGGACTGACCGCCGAGCTGGCCGCGGCCGGTTTCACCCTGATGTCCTGGTGGACCGACCCCTCGGACGACTTCGCCCTCGCCCTGGCCGTGCCCGATCTGCCGGGACCCCGTGGCGTCGGCTAGACAGAGCGGCCACAGCTGAAGGCAGCCCGAGACCAGGAGTCGGGTTCGACCCGTCGGGTCAGTGCTCAGTCGGCCTCGGAGTAGCGGGTGACGCAGCAGACGTCGAGGGCGAACTCGACCGGGAACGAACCGAACAGCATCGTCCCCGCCCGTCGAGCCGACGCTCGGACGGCCTCGGCGACGGCCTCGGCGAGCTCGACGGGCGTCTCGACGATCACCTCGTCGTGCAGGAAGTACACCAGCCGCGCGGGCCGGCCGGCAGCCTCACCGAGGGCGTGCAGGCGACGACGCAGATCGGCGAGCCAGCACAGCGCCCACTCAGCGGCCGTGCCCTGGACGACGAAGTTGCGCGTGAACCGTCCCCACTGTGCTGACTCACTCCGAGCCCGGCGCCGCTCCCCCGGGTCGGCCTCCGGCAACGTCGCCCAGTGCTGTGCGTCCCGCCAGGCCTGTGACGGCGTGGGCGACGAGCGACCCAGCCAGGTCGTCACCACCTGACCGGCTTCGCCGGCCCGAGCGGCCGCCTCGACCCAGCCGGTGGCCGCCGGGTAGCTGCGGGCCAGGCGCGACATCAGCCGGCCGGCCTCCCCCGACGTCGCCCCGTACAACGCGCCGAGCATCGCCACCTTCGCCCGGGCGCGGGTGTCGACGACACCGCCGTCGACCAGCGCCTGGTAGAGGTCGCCCCGGCGGGTCGCGGCTGCCATGGCCTCGTCCCGCGACATCGCTGCCAGCACACGCGGTTCCAGCTGCGCGGCGTCGGCCACCACGAGGACCTGGCCCGGTTCGGCGACGACGGCACCGCGGATCTGCTTCGGCAGCTGCAACGCACCGCCACCCCGGGCCGCCCACCGGCCGGTGACCACGCCACTGGGGACGTAACCGGGCCGGAAGCGGCCGCCCTCCACCCAGGTGGACAGCCACGACCAGCCGTTCGCAGCGAACAGCCGTGCCAGCTTCTTGTACTCCAGCAGCGGCGGTATCGCAGGGTGGTCGATCCGCGACAGCTCCCCCTGCCGGGTGGAGTCGACACCGATCCCGGCTGACCGGAGCGCCTGCAACAGCTCGGGGCCCGAGTCCGGATTCAGGTTCGGGGCGGCGAGGACGACGCGGACCCGCTCGGCCAGATCCTCCATCACCCGCGGTCGGTTCCCGAACGCCGGCTCAGGACCCAACAGACTCGACAACAACGCGCGGTGGACGTCGGCGTCGAACGGCAGACCGACGTGGGTCAGCTCGACCCCCGCGAGAGCACCGGCCGACTCCGCAGCCAGCAGCAGCTGCAGCCGGGCTGGTTGCGCGGAGCTGCGGATCGCCGTCTGCTGACGCCGGTGCTCAGCCACGACCTCATCGAGGTCGCGACCGCCGTCGGGTTCGGCCAGATCGAGCAAGGAGGGCGTCGCGTCGGCGGCCGGCTGGCCGGTGCTCCCCCACAGCTCGGCCTGCGTGGTGCCGAAGGAGCCGTCGACGTAGGTGGAGCGGGCGAGGATGGCGTGGCACGAGCGCAGGTCCTGGACCCGGGCCACCCGCACCCCCGCCGCCAGCAGCGGCGGATAGACCTCAGCGGTGTCCGCCCACACCCAGCGGATGTCTTCCGAGGTTCGGGAAGCGACGTACGCCGCGAGCTCGGACGCGGAGAGCCGGTGCCCCTGGCTCGGCTCGCCGTCGTCGTCCAGATCCCTCACCCTGACGAGGTCACCGACGACAGCGACCGCGACATCCACCCACCCAACCTAGACCGGCGACGTGGGGCACCGGCTGACTCCGCCAGGTGGGTGCGGCGCCGGCCGGGAACACGGCGGGTGGAGTGAGGTGATTCGCCTGGTCGGCCACCCGCACTACGCTGCACGGGACCTCTCATCCCCCGGAAGGACAGCTCGGTGACTGTGCAGATCGGTTTGCAGCTCTACTCGGTGCGTGAGTCGCTGGCCGCGGATCCCTGGCGGACCCTGGCCCGCATCGCCGAGGTCGGCTTCACCCGTCTCGAGGCCGCGAACCACCGGGCCCGGGTCGACCCCGGCGTCGGGTTCGGCGTCGACGCCGCGGAGCTCCGGAGCCAGCTCGACGACCTGGGCCTCTCCATCGTCGGCTGCCACATCAACCCGCTCGACCTCGACATCCTGCCGCGGGCGCTGGACTACCAGGCCGAGCTGGGCAACACCCAGATCGGTTGCGACATCGAGTTCTTCCCGTACGGCGACCGTGACCACGTCCTGCGGCGGTGCGAGACCTTCAACCAGGTCGGCGAGCTGGCCCGGTCCCGGGGGATGCGGTTCTACTACCACAACCACTTCCAGGAGTTCCAGCGCTTCGGCGACGACTACGTCTACGACCTGATCCTGGCCAACACCGACCCCGCCCTCGTCTTCCTCGAGCTCGACACGTACTGGATGTACCGGGGCGGGCAGGACCCGATCTCGTGGATGCAGCGCGTCGGAGAGCGTGTCATCCTGCTGCACCAGAAGGACTTCCCGGCCGACGCCCCCCAACCGTTGAACTTGTTCGACGGGGTCGTGTCGCCGACGGAGACCATCGACATGGCCGTGTTCGAGGAGCGGAAGAACACGCTCTGCTTCACCGAGATCGGCACCGGGGTCCTCCCCATCCAGGACATCGTCGACGCGGCGTCCCAGCTGCCGCAGCTGGACTACCTGTTCCTCGAGCAAGATCACACGACGTTGTCGGAGATCGCGTCGATCACGCGGAGTCACGAGGCCTTCACCGCGAAGTTCACCGGGGTGGACTGGCCGCAGTGACCGTGCCGTCGGCGATCGGCGCCACGTCGGGCCCGTGTCGACGTACACCCGTCGTCGGATGTCACAGGCCGCTTCGTCGACCGCGCACCGACCGGCTTGGATGGACGGCATGGAACTCCCTGAGCGCTACACCGCCACCAGCCGGCTGAGCGACCGCCACCGCGACGACAGCACCGACCTGTCCGTCCGGGTCAGCGAGGGTCCGACGGACTGGTACCACGGTGTCCCCGGTCACGGGTTCGTCGGCACGCACGCGATCCGCTTCGACGGCACGGCGTCGACCGGGATCCACCGCGCCCGGCTGCACGACGTGGACCTGGTCCTCACCGAGACCACGGAGCTGTCGTACGTGATCGGCTACCGGCTGGACGAGGACCTCCGCTACGCCGGCGGGCACGTGGCCGTGGACGTCGTCCTCGCCGACGGCAGCCGCGCGTCCTCGTACGGCGTCGTGGACCAGCTGGGCTACGCGCTGGACCCGACCACCCAGGGGCGGTCGAAGGCGCTCTACCCGCACCAGTGGAACCTGCGCCGGATCGCTCTCTCCCCGCTCGCCGGCCGGCGCGCGGTCGCGGTCGAGCTGACCTGGGACGCCGGACCCGGCCAGGACGTCACCGGTTTCATCGACCGGCTCCGGCTCGGGGAGGTCGCCGAGTCGGTGCGCACCCGACCGGTGGACTGGGTGATCACCACGCGCGGGACGCAGTCCAACCGCCACTTCAGCCGGGGCAACAACCTGCCCGCCACGGCCTGGCCGAACGGGTTCGCGTTCTTCACGCCGGTCACCGACGCCCGGACGCTGCGCTGGGTCTACTCCTGGTCCGATCACAACGACGACCGGAACCGGCCCCGCCTGCAGGCGCTGGCGGTCAGCCACCAGCCCAGCCCGTGGATGGGTGACCGGTTGCCGTTCCAGGTGATGCCGCAGTCGACCGCGGTGCCGCCGACGGCCGATCCGACGGCCCGGTCCGTCGCCTTCGACCATGATCACGAAGAGGCGCGCCCGCACCACTACCGGGTCGCCCTGCAGCCGGACGGCGACGGCCCGGTCGAGGCCGAGCTGGTCCCGACCGACCACACGGTGGCGATCCGCGTGACCTTCAGCGGCGCGACCGGCCGCTTCGTGTTCGACAACGCCACCGCCGACGGGCGCTGCGACGTCGCGGCCGACGGCACGGTCACCGGTTGGACGCACGCGCTGCCCGGGCCGCGGGCCGAGGGAGCCGGACCGATGTACGTCTACGGGCGGTTCGACACCGCGGACACCCCTGTCGCGGTGGCGGGCACCGGGCGACTGGCCGACGGCGCCGGCCCGGACGTCGCCGGCTACGTCGACCTCGTCTCTTCCGCC
>JBMDXL010000484.1:0-9213 GCA_048594465.1 Microlunatus sp.
GGGCGGCGCATCAAGCTCTACGTCGGTCAGCGCGTCCAGCCGCTGCTGCACCGCACCGTCGTACGGGTTGCCGGCGGTCAGCGTCGCCCAGTAGTTGCGGCCGGCCTGACCGACGGTCGACAGCTGGACCGGCAGCCCGGAGGTGTGGGTGGCGAGCTGGCTCAGCGTCACGTCGGCGAGGGGGCCGGACACCGGGAGCAGGGTGCCCAGCCGGGTGTCGGCCCGCACCTCACCCCGCTCGATCAGGTCGGCGAAGAGCAGCCCGGTCAACCCCTTGCTGATGGACCCGATCTCGAACCGGTCGGCGGTGCGGGCGCCCATCACAGCCGTCCGGACGCCGGTGGGTGTCACGCAGGCCACGGCCAGGGCGGGACGGTTCTCGCCGACCAGGTCGCGACCGAGCCGGCCCAGGGCGGCGTCGCCGACGGTCTCCGCCGGCAACCGGTCGGGAGCGGGTCGCCAGACCACCCCGGCGACCAGGGCCAGGGCGGCACACACGCCGACCACCAGCAGCCTGGTCCGCCGTGACCTCCGGGAAGGTCCGGCGGCGGGGGCTGGCTGCGCGGCAGCGGGGGACGACCCGGGGACGGGGGTGCTCATGCTGACCTCTGCTCGACAGGTTTCTGGGTATTCGCGATTACGTAATATCGTACGTGATCGTCGTCATCATCCCGTCACGTGGGTCTCGTTAGGGTGAGTCATGACCGAGCAGCGGGAGATCATCTGGCGGCAGGCTCTGCCCGGCGAGGAACGCCCGGAGCGCCCCGGCAGTCCGGCAGAGGCCCGGGCCCGACTGGAGTCCGGCAACGCCGACTTCGCCAAGCTGGGTGACCAGGGTGGGCGGCAGATCATCTCGGTCGGACCTGAGGCCTTCGGGCTCCCGCCGGCCGCCGGAGCCGGTCTGGCCCAGCAGCCGTTCGCGGCGGTCCTCGCCTGCTCCGACGCCCGGGCCCCCGTCGAGCTGTTGTTCAACCAGGCCGGCAACTCGATCTTCGTGGTCCGGGTGGCCGGCAACGTGCCGGGCCGTGAGTGCCTGGGCAGCCTGAACTACGCGGTGACCAATCTGCCGACGGTGAAGATGATCACCGTCCTGGGCCACACCAGCTGTGGGGCGGTGTCCGCCGCGGTGGACGCCCTGCTCTCCCCCCAGGTCTACCTCGACGTCATCCAGGACCCGTCGCTGCGGGCCATCGTCGACGCGCTACTGGCCGGGGTGCGGATGGCCGACCAGGCGCTGGTCCACACCTACGGCCGCGACATCCGCGACGCCCCCGGTTTCCGGGACGCGCTGATCGACCTGGCCGTCACCGCGAACGCGGCCATCACCGCCGTGGTCCTGGCCCGGGCTGTCGACTGCGCCGTCACGTTCGGCGTGTTCAGCCTGGACAACCGCACGGTCGGCATCACCGGCGCCGAGGGCTGGGACGCCGGGCTGCACGACCCGCCGGACGGCGACCGCTCCCTGACCCAGCTGCTCACCTGGGGCGCCGCGGCCGCCGGGCTCTGACCCCGGACCGACCACAGGGACAAAGCGCCTCGATCCCGGCGCATCCGAACCCGCTGCCGCGAAACCTGAAGGTTTCCTGTGCGGCGCCGTTCCATACCAGTAGGCACGGTGGTTAACTGCTCGCGAACGATCCTTCCCCGATCGAGGAGTTTGACCCGTGACCGACACCGTCGCCGCCCGCGAGCTGCCCCCGGCCAGCATCGACGCCAGCGCCCAGGACGAGCAGCACCGGAAGTGGACGCCCAAGAAGATCATCGTCTGGGGCGCCATCGCCCTGCTCGGTGCGGTCGCGTGGGTGATGATCGCGCTGGTCCGCGGCGAGACGATCAACGCCATCTGGTTCGTCTTCGCCGCCGTCTGCAGCTACCTGATCGCCTACCGCTTCTACAGCAAGATCGTCGAGGCCAAGATCACCCGGCCGGACGACACCCGGGCGACCCCGGCGGAGTACAAGGAGAACGGTCTGGACTACCTGCCGACCGATCGCCGGGTGCTCTTCGGGCACCACTTCGCCGCCATCGCCGGTGCCGGTCCCCTGGTCGGTCCGGTGCTGGCCGCGCAGATGGGCTACCTGCCGGGCACCATCTGGATCATCGTCGGCGTCATCCTGGCCGGAGCGGTGCAGGACTACCTGGTGCTGTTCTTCTCCATGCGCCGGGGTGGCCGGTCACTCGGTCAGATGGCCCGCGACCAGCTCGGCCGGATCGGCGGCACCGCAGCGATCCTGGCCACCTTGTTGATCATGCTGATCATCGTGGCCATCCTGGCCCTGGTCGTGGTCAACGCCCTCGGCGAGAGCCCGTGGGGGGTGTTCTCGGTGGGCATGACGCTGCCGATCGCGCTGTTCATGGGCTGCTACCTGCGGTTCCTGCGGCCGGGCAAGGTCGGCGAGGTCTCGATCATCGGCTTCGTGCTGCTGATCGCGGCCATCGCGTCGGGCCGGCTGGTGGCCGAGAGCCCGTACTGGTCGGAGATCTTCACCCTCGACCGCTTCACCATCGCCTGGATCATCGTGGCGTACGGCTTCTTCGCCGCCATCCTGCCGGTCTGGCTGCTGCTGGCCCCGCGGGACTACCTGTCCACGTTCATGAAGGTCGGCACGATCATCATGCTGGCCGTGGCGATCATCATCGTCCAACCGGTGATCACCGCGCCGCCGCTGAGCGAGTTCGCCGGCCGGGCCGACGGTCCCGTCTGGGCCGGGTCGCTGTTCCCGTTCCTGTTCGTCACCATCGCCTGCGGAGCCCTGTCCGGCTTCCACGCGCTGATCGCCTCGGGCACCACCCCCAAGCTGATCGAGAAGGAGCGGCAGACCCGCCTGATCGGCTACGGCGGCATGCTGATGGAGTCCTTCGTGGCGATCATGGCCCTGGTCGCCGCCCTGTCCATCGACCGCGGCATCTACTTCGCCATGAACTCCTCGGCGGCGGTCACCGGCGGAACCCCCGAGACGGCGGCCGCCTTCGTCAACGGGCTGGGGCTGATGGGGGTCAACCTGACCCCGGAGATGCTCACCTCCACCGCCCAGGCGGTCGGGGAGGAGTCGGTCATCTCCCGCACCGGCGGCGCCCCCACCCTGGCCCTGGGGCTGGCGCACATCATGCAGCAGCTCACCCACTCGGGACTGACCTCGTTCTGGTACCACTTCGCGATCATGTTCGAGGCGCTGTTCATCCTGACCGCCGTCGACGCCGGCACCCGGGTGGCCCGCTTCCAGCTGCAGGAGTCGCTGGGCAACCTCGTCCCGAGGTTCCGCGACACCTCGTGGCGGATCGGTTCCTGGCTGTGCACGGCGGTGATGGTGGCCGGCTGGGGAGCGATCCTGATCCTGGGGGTGACGGACCCGCTGGGCGGCATCAACACGTTCTTCCCGCTGTTCGGCATCGCCAACCAGCTGCTGGCCGCGATCGCCCTGGCCGTCTGCATGTCCCTGGCCGCCCGCGGTGGCGTCCGCGGCTGGTTGTGGATCCCCGCCCTGCCGCTGGCCTTCGCCGCCGTGGTGACGATCACCGGGTCGCTCTACAAGATCTTCTCGCCCGTACCGGCTGTCGGCTACTGGGCGCAGAACAAGCTGTTCCGCGACGCCCTGGCCGCCGGGAAGACCAGCCAGGGCACCGCGAAGACCCCGGAGGCGATGGCCGCCGTGGTCCGCAACACCACGGTGCAGGGCACGCTGTCGGTGATCTTCGTGACGCTGGCGATCATCGTCATCGCCGCGGCGATCGTCTCCACCATCCGCCCGCTGAAGGCCGTCGACACCCCCGAGACCGAGGATCCGCGACACGAGTCGCGCCTCTTCGCCCCGGCCGGCTTCCTGCCCACCCCGGCGGAGAAGGAGCTGCAGAGCGCCTGGGCGGAAGCCCTTCCCGACCAGCCCAAGCGGCGGGCCCACCACTGATGGCCGAGACGACGACCGAGGAGGTCGCCGGCAACCCGTTGCGGCGGGCCTGGGCGACCGTGCGCTGGTACGCCAGCGGTGTGCTCGGCGGTTCCAAGTACGAGGGCTACCTGAGCTGGCACGCCCGGCACGGGGAGGGTCAGCCGCTGTCGGAGAGGGACTACTGGCGACAGCGGACCGCCCACGAGGAGCAGCACCCGCAGGGCCGCTGCTGCTGACCGTGGTGCCGTCCCGCCGCGGTCGGCTCGGACTGGAGTGACGGAAATCGGCTACTCGACGGCCGCCGCCCGGCGTGTCGCGCGGCGTGTCGCCCGTGAGTGGCAGATCTCCGTCACCGTCGGCCCGCAACCGACCGCCCGGCAGCTCAGTCCTCGGCGGGCTCCACGGCCGGCAGCTTCAGCAACCCGGCCACCTCGTCCCACAGCTGGCCGAAGGCGACGGCGGCCGGGGACTTGCCGGCGAAGACGATCAACGGCTCGCGGCGTACGGTCATCTGCTCCACCGCACTGGCCGAGGGGATGGCGATCGAGCTGACCGCGGAGTTCGACGACGGCAGCTCGCGCAGGATGTCGGTGTGCAGCTTGCGCCGCCGGTCGAGCATCGAGAAGTAGCCGCGCAGCTGGGGCTTGCGGCCCTTGAGCTCAGCGGTGAAGGTGACCAGCTGCTCGAACGTCCGGACCGACAGCACGGTGGGGATCAACGGGACCAGCACCACGTCCGAGGCCCGGAGCACGTTCTCCGACACCAGCGACAGGCTGGGCGGGGTGTCCAGGATGACCACGTCGAACTCGGCCGCCAGCGGGGACAGCAGCCGGCGCAGCGTCCGTTGCGGGTTGGGACGGTCGTTGAGGTCGATGTCCATGTGCCGGTAGGTGAAGTCGGCCGGCAGCAGGTCCAGGTGCGCGAAGTCGGTGGCCTTGATCGCGTCCAGCATCGGCCGCGAGCCGCGGACCAGCTTGGGGCTGCCGCCCTTCACCCGCGGCTTGACCCGGAACAGGTAGGTCGCCGCGCCCTGCGGGTCCAGATCCCACAGCAGCGTCCGCCGGCCCTGGCGGGCCGACAGGTAGGCCAGGTTGACCGCGGCGGTGGTCTTGCCCACCCCGCCCTTGAGGTTGTAGCTCGCGATCACCTTCACAGCAGCACCTCCGTCACCGGCCGGGTCACGTCGTCACCAGACGGTCGACGTGCTCGGACGCCTTGCGCCCCAGGTAGTTCTCGTGATGGGCCGTCAGGGTCTCCCGGGCCGCGCGCTGCCGTGCCTCGAACCGGCCCGACAGCTCCCCCATGGCCAGGATCGCGTTGGCGTCGACCCGACCGGCGTCGACCATCTCCTGGGCGAACTGCCGCAGCGCGGCCGCCTGGACCTCGCCGTCCTGGAACTCCCCGAGCAGGTCCTGCAGCTCCTTGAAGTCGGCCAGCACGTTGCGGTAGGCCTTCTTGTCGCACAGCGGCTTGAAGACCTCCATCAGGTAGCGCATCTCCTTGCAGGCCTTGCGCAGGTCGTGCACCAGCTCCGACTCGGAGTCCGCGGTGATCTTGGCCGCCCGCTTCTGGCACTTGCGGAAGACGGTCCGCAGGCGTTCGCCGGCCAGCACGGCGGCGGTCGTCTCGGCGTGCGAGGGATGCGCGATGACCTCCGCCAGCGCGGCCCGCCAGGTGCTGACCAGGTCGGTGTAGCGCTTGGACCGCAGGGCCCGGGCCAACGCCGCGGCCGCCTCGGCCCGCCGCTCCCGCACGTAGGTGCCGAAGGCGGCGAGGTCCTCGGGGTGGGTGACGGTCGCGGCCAGCGCGTCCAGCTCGAGCAGGTAGACGTCCAGGTCCCGGGTCGGGGTCGTGACGTCACCCAGCCAGCGGAACTCCGGGGCCATCCTCTCGGCCAGCCCCGGCGGCAGCACGTCCCCCAGCATCTTCAGCACCGAACGGGTCCGGCGGACCGCGACCCGGAAGTCGTGCAGGTACTCGGTGTCGACGTCGGCCACGATGCCGTCCACCGTCGCGTCCAGCTCGGCCAGGTAGCCGAGCAGCGCGTCGGCGACCGCGAAGTCGGCGGCCTGGTCGGGTCGCATCCCGAACCGCTGGGTGACCGTGGGCCGCAGCACCGGCAGACCCCGGACCAGCGCGAACCAGGACTCGTCACTCTCCTGCAGCGGCGAGCGCTTGAGCAGGGCCTTGCGGACCTGCGCGGCCTCGCTCCGGTAGCCGCGGAGCGTCTCGATCCCCACCCGGTCCGGCAGCTCGGCCGCCGCGGGCCTGGTCAGCCGACCGGTCGTCCACTGCACCCGGACCACCGTCTTGTTGTCGGAGTTCCGGATCGCGTACGTGACGGTCTGGGCCTGCGTGCTCGCGTACGGGACCAGGGCCCGGATCCAGGACGGCGGGACGACCAGGGCGGCCACCGGCCCGGCGGGGAGCTCGGTCGCCAGTCGGGGCCACGCGCCGGTGACCGGCTGCTCGAGCTGCTGCCCGTCCTGCACGGCGACCAGCCGACGCTTGCGCGGCAGGTGAGCCAGATCGATCCCGGCCTTGTGCAGCCGCCCGTCCACGGTGTCGAGGTGGGTGAGCACCTCGGTGCGAGTCGCCTCGGCCACCACGGTGAAGGTCGGCTGCAGCGCCTCGAGGAGGACGTCCTCGGCGCTCACCGGAGCCGGTGCGGACCGACCTCCGTGGCCTGGGGCGAGCGTCAGGATCGGAGGATCGAAGGTCACGTTCAGCGGCATGATGCGACGGAACGTATCAGCCGGAAATGAACGGTTCGCCGTTTCGACACCTGGGCGTCACGCAACCGTTGTGTGCCGAGCGCCGTCAGGAGCGGAGATCGTCGGTCGGCTCCACGAAGAGCTTGCGCAGGGCGTCCGTCCCACCGTGCCGGCGGACCTCCACGAGCCAGAGGACGAAGACCACCGGGAACGCGCCGAGCAGGACCCAGCGTCGAGCGTGGCCGGGAACGAGCTCGGCGATCACCTCGGCCCGGGCGCGACCGTCGACGTCGGCCGGGAGCCACTCGGCCAGCAGCCGGGTGACGATGGCGGTGATCTCGAAGGGCCCGGCCACGCTGGCCAGCAGCAGACCGCCGGTGGTGATCACGAGGGCCCACGGCCAGGCCAGCAGGACCGACTGGTCGTCGACGATGTCGGCCGCCGAGCGGATCGACTCGGCCAGGAAGCCGAACGCCAGCAGCACGAGCAGGCAGGCCACCTGCGCGGTCAGCAGGTCCTCGATCACCGAGTGCTCCTGGGCGTCCCCGCTCCGGGTGGGCAGTCCGACCGCCAGCGCGAGCAACCCCGCCACCTGGGTGACCAGGGTGGCGTCGGAGGTGAAGGAGCTGACCCGACCGAACGACTCGGTGGCCACCGAGACCACCTTGTCCGACATCAGCGCGGGCCGCTGCCGGTAGACGATCATGATCACCACACCGGAGATCACCACGCTGAGCAGCCAGGTGACCACCGCGGTGCAGACCGCGGCCAGGGCCAGGGACCCGACCAGTGGGACCAGCAGGTCGTCGGCCTGGTCCCCACCGCGGATCACGATCAACGGCACGACCCCGAGGGCCAGCAACCCCAGCAGCCGCAGGACCAGAGGACCACCGAAGCGACCCAACCCGACCGGGTCGAAGTCGGGATCAGTGCGCCGGATGGCCTCCAGCTCGACGGCCAGCACGGTCCGGGCCCGCCGCCAGGGACGCCGTCGCGACACCCGTCACCACCGTCCGACCGGCGGGTACGGACTCAGCCGTCGTCGCCGTGGCGGACCACCGGGTCGGTGGCCTCGGCCCACAGCCGGGCGTCGGCCAGCTCCTGCTGGTTCCTCCGGTAGGCGGCGTAGACCACGCCACCCGCGACGGCTCCCAGCGCCAGCACCCACGTCCACTTCACGTCCGACAGCCTAGTCCCGGCGCCCGGGTCCACCTCCCCCGGTACGGTCCGGGCTACCGTTCCCCCATGACCCGGGTCGGCCTGGTCCGTGGCGCCGGCGCCGCGGCCGCCGTGCTGCTGCTGCTCGCCGGGTGCGGGCGGCCGCCGACCGAGCCGACACCGCCCGGTGGGTCCGCGAGTGCCTCGCCAGCCGGCTCCACCTCGACGCAGTCCGGCTCCCCCACCGGTCCCGCGACACCCGACGAGGACGCGTCGTTCGGCTTCGACGACGTCGCCAGCTACCAGAGTGGTGTGGAGGTCGAGATAGCCGGCACCCAGGCCCGCCGGGCCACCCCCGGTGTGACCGGGGCGGAGTCGGCGCGGGGCGAGATCGTCGTGGTCTCGGTGCTGCTGCGCAACCTGTCGAGCGTCGACCTGGACGCGTCGAGGGTGCTGGTCACCACCGCGTACGGGCGCGACGATCGGGAGGCCACCTTGGTGACCGATCCGACGGGGACGCTCACCGGCGGCTTCCTCGGCTCCCTGACCCCGGGGGCGGAGGACACCGCGGACCTGGGGTTCGCCGTCCCGTTCGCCGCGCTGGGTGAGGTCCGGATCACCGTCGACCTCGGTGACGACGTCCACGCGCCGGTCACCTTCGCCGGGGCGGTCGAGCGCGACCAGTAGCCGGTGAGCGTCGGATGACGGCCGCTGCCGAGGAGGCGGGGGGCCAGCGCGCGATCCCGAGGAGATCCCGCCCGGGACGCCGGAAACAACAGCAGCTGACGAACAAAAGTGTCCACTTGCGGACATGTCATGAACCGGCCGCGGCGAACCGCCCACAAGCGGCGCTTCGCCTCTACAGTCGTACTCAGAGCCGCAGTCATCCCCCTTCGGCGGCTCACGCGGATCCCCCGTCCGCACCGAGCAACACCCTCGAAGTCCGTGGCCCGCTTCCCCCGAGCGAGCGCCGCGGACTTCGCTCGTTGTGGGGGTCGTCCCGGCCGCTCGCGTCAGGCGGGCCGGACCCGGACCGCTGCCTCCGCAGGGAACCCGGTTCCTCGCTCGTCCAGCAGACCGTCGCGATGGGCGATCGCGGCTGCCTCCCCGCGGCCACCGACCCCGAGCTTGGCCAGGATGTTCGACACGTGCACGCTCGCGGTCTTGGTGCTGATGAACAGCTCGGCCCCGATCTCCCCGTTGCTCCGGCCCACGGCGACCAGGCGCAACACCTCGCGTTCACGGGCCGTGAGTCCGGCCAGAGGTCCGGTGGTCGCCCCACCCGGCACGGTCGGCACCCCAGCGCGCACGCTCAGCCCGGCCAGGGACGAACGGAGCAGGACGGACCCGAGCGCGTCGGCGGCCGCGGTCGCCTCGGCCAGCACCTCCCGGGTCTCCGCCCGCTCGCGGCGCGTGACCCGGTACTGCGCCAGCTGCAACCCTGCGTACGGGCG
>JBMDXL010000485.1:0-1980 GCA_048594465.1 Microlunatus sp.
TGGCCTCGGCGATCTCGTGCTCGGCCGAGCGCACCAGGGCGCGGAACAGCCCGGCGATCAGGATGGCGTCGTCCACGATCGGGCAGGCGTCGCAGACCCGGAGCTCCAGGGTCGGGGCGTGGGCCGACGGCCGGACGTCGAAGTAGGCCATCTTCCGGTCGGCGATCACCCCGCTGCTGATCAGGTCGTCGAGCAGCGCGTCGTACTCCTCGGCGGACTCGATGCGCCCGGTCGCCCCGGCGCTCGGCCAACGCTGCCAGATGATGGTGCGGATGCTGGCGTAACCGGTGTCCTGCCCGTTCCAGAACGGGGAGCTGGCCGACAGCGCCAGCAGGATCGGCAGGTGGCGGGCCACCCGCTGCATGATCTGGACCGCCAGGTCGCGGTTGGAGACGCCGACGTGGATCTGCAGGCCGCAGATCAGCTGCTCGTCCACCAGCAGCCGGTACTGCTCCTGCATCCGCCCGTAGCGACCGGTGGCGGTCAGCTCGAAGTCGGCGAACACCGAGCGCGGCGCGGTCCCGGCCGACGCGATCCCCAGACCCTCCGCGGCTGCGACCTCGGCCAGACCGCGTCGCAGCCGGACCAGCTCCGACCGCAGGTCACCGAGGCTGGAGACGACGTCGGTGTTGGTCTCGACCGTGGTCCGCTGGATCTCGGCGGAGTAGTTGTCCCCGGGCAACCGGGACAGCACCTGGGGAGCGCGGGCCGACAGGCTCCAGCTCTCGAGGTCGATCAGGTGCAGCTCTTCCTCGGCACCCAGCGTCAGCTCCGCGCTCATCGCCAGCAATCTAGACCGACGTCCGTTACCTGTCCGACACGCTGGCGGCGCGGGGGTGGTGCCGTACGATCCCGTGCGTGACCAGAGCCTTCTCCGCCACCGGTCTGGCGCTGACCGCGGTCTTCGTCGGCATCATCGCCGCGCTCGGTCTGGTGCCGGCGGTGGCCGTGCCGGGCGTCGCCGTGCCGATCACCCTGCAGACCCTCGGCGTGATGCTGGCCGGGGCGGTGCTGGGACGGTGGCGCGGCACGGCGGCGGTGCTGGTCTTCCTGCTGCTGGTCGCCCTCGGTCTGCCGCTGCTGGCCGGCGGCCGCGGCGGTCTCGGCGTCTTCTTCGGACCCAGCGTCGGCTTCCTGGTCGGCTTCCCGGTGGCCGCCTTCGTGATCGGCTGGCTGACCGAGCGGCTGAGCACGGCGCGCTCCCTGGTCCGCCAGGTCATGGTCAACGTGGTCGGCGGCATCGTGGTGCTCTACGTCTTCGGCATCGCCGGCATGGCGCTCGTGCTGCACCTGGACCTGCCGCGGGCCACCACCGCCGCGCTGGTGTTCCTGCCCGGTGACGTGATCAAGGCCGTTCTCGCCGCCGTGGTCGCCCGCGGTGTCAACCAGGCCGTGCCCGGTCTGCTGCCCCAGACGCGAGCCGACCGGGAGCCGGTCGGGGTGTGATCACCCCGGCGGCGCTGCGGACCGCGTACGCCGACGGCGGCACCATCGAGCTGGCCACCTCGGGCACGTCCGGGCGCCCGCGCCGCGTGGTGCGGACCGCGGCCTCCTGGGTGGACAGCTTCGCCGTGGTGGCCGGTCTCTGCGGACTCGGCCCGGACAGCCGGGCCTGGGTGCCCGGTCCGGCCGCCGCCAGCATGAACGCGTACGCGGTGTGCCTGACCGACCACGTCGACGCCACCCTCGTCTCGACCCCGGAGGACGCCAGCCACGTGTTCTGCACCCCGGCCGCGCTGGCCACCCTGGTGGAGGCCGACCGCGACCCGCTGACCGCCGTCGTGGCGGGGGACCGGTTGTCCCCGGCCCTGGCCGACCGCGCGGCGGCGGCCGGGCACACGGTCCACCACTACTACGGGGCGGCCCAGCTCTCCTTCGTCGGGTGGGGGCGGGATGCCGACTCCCTGCGGGCCTTCCCGGCGGTCGAGATCGAGGTCCGGGACGGCGAGGTGTGGGTCAGCTCGCCGTGGCTGTGTGTGC
>JBMDXL010000486.1:0-5614 GCA_048594465.1 Microlunatus sp.
CTGGTCGTCGTCTTCGGCGTGCTGCTGACCGCCTCCGCGTGTGCTTCCGGCGGGATCTCGAGCTCGCCGTCCAACGGGTCGCCGTCCGCCGCCGGCCCGTCCACGGGCTCGCCACCGGCGACCGTCTCCTCCACCCCGGCCCCCGGACCGTCGTCGTCGGGCTCCCCCAGCCCCGTGCCGGGCGGCGGCTCCGCGATCACCGTCGTGGTGGACGACGGGACCGGCGCCACCACCCGCTGGCCCCTGCCCTGCGACCCCGTGGGTGGCGACCACCCCCAGGCGACGCAGGCGTGCGCGGCCCTCGAGGCGCGGGCATCGGCGCTGCGCCCGGTGCCCAAGGACCGGATGTGCGCCCAGGTCTACGGCGGTCCCGAGAAGGCCACGATCACCGGCACCTGGCGGGGCGAGCCGGTGCTCGCGACCCTGAACCGGACGAACGCGTGCGAGACCGCCCGGTGGGACGCCCTGGTGCCGCTGGTGCCTTCGGGCGGCAGCTGATCGGGCTGCCGCGACAGGTCCCCGCCGCTCAGCCGGTCCGGCGACGCAGGTGGCGGCTGATCTGGCGCGAGACCTCCGCGTCGTCCCAGCCGAGCTCGGTCGCCATCAACCGCGCGACCGTGCCGGCCGCCTCGGCTCCTCCGTCCCAGGTCTCGATGGCGATCCGGGTCCGACGGACCAGGACGTCGCGCAGCTGGGTCGCTCCCTCGTGCCGCACTCCGAACCAGACCTCGACGGCCAGGTAGTCCTCGGCGCCGGGGAGCGGGAGTCCGAGCTCCGGCCGGTGGCGGATCGCCTCGATCAGCGTGTCCACACCCGACCCGTAGCGCCGGAGCAGGTGCTCCATCACCACCACGTGCACCCCGGCCCGCTGGGCCAGCAGGCGCCGCTGGTTCCAGCGGGCGGTGAAACCGTCGGCGCCCAGCAGGGGGACCCGGGTGGTCGTCGAGGGCGGGTGCAGACCGCCGAGCTGACCCACCGTCGCGTCGATCGCCCGCTCCGCGTCCCGTCGGTAACCGGCCAGCCCGCTCCCCCGCACCACCACCAGGCCGGTCAGGGGGACCTGCACCGACGGCGTCCGCCCGGTGTCGGGACCGACCCGGGCCGGGGCGGCGAAGGTGCTCTCCACCGCGTCGGCGTCGACGGGCCGGCTCAGGTGCCGGTTGAGGCGCTGCCGCAGCCGGTCGGGTTCGGACCAGGCGGCGGTGCTGCCCACGATCCAGTGCCGGCCCCACGGGACCACGTAGACGCCCGCGTCCTCCTCCCGCAGCACCAGCCCGGTCGAGGACCGGATCCGGCCCCGGGGTAGCACCAGGTGCACCGTGCTGGTCGCGCTGGGCGCGTCCGTCGGGCCCTCTGGTGGAGCGGGATCTCTCCCGGGCGTGGACGCCGCGGGCGGCCGCACCCCGGTCGGCAGCAGGTGGGAGAGCTCGCTCCCCGTGGCCAGGACCACCACACGGGCCCGCAGGGTGACGTGTCCGCCGGCTCCGTCGTCCACCACGACGCCGACCACCCGGCCACCTGCGCGACGGGCGCTGGCGGCAGGGTCTGCCCTGTCGTCACGGCTGGTCTGGTCGTCACGGCCGGTCTGGTCGTCACGGCTGGTCTGGTCGCCACGGCCGGTCCGGTCGTGGTCGTGGTCGTCCACGCGAAACCGGTCCACGTCGTCGGGCCCGCCGAGCGGCTCGATCACCAGTCGTCGGACCGGGGTGCGCGGCACCGCCACGACCCCGTACGCCATCGCGGTCCGGACCACGGTGATGGCCAACCGGGCGTCGTCGACCTGACCCTCGTAGAGCTGGACGGCCCCGGTCACCCGGGTCAGGTCGAGCGAGGGCGCCAGCCGCTGGACGGCGCGGCGGGCCAGCTGGCGGTGCCCGGGCAGCACCCCGGGCTGGCGGATGGAGAAGGCCGCGGCGTCGTACACGGTGAGCCCGGCCTCCAGGGCCAGCCGTTCCCGCAGACCACCGGTCAGCGGGACCAGCAGCGGCACCCGGCGCACCAGGTGCGGCGCCGTCCGGTCCAGCAGCAGATCGCGCTCCCGGCGCAGGGCGGCGACCGCGCGCACCCCGATCCGGGCCAGGTCGACCAGCCCGCCGTGGACCAACGTGCTGGTCCGGCCGGAGCGGCCTCCGCCCCAGTCGCCGCCGTCGACCAGCCCGACCCGCAGACCCCGGGTCGCCGCGTCCAGCGCCGCCCCGGCGCCCACGACCCCGCCACCGACGACCAGCACGTCGAGCGCGGCGGCGGCCAGCCGGGCGAGGTTCGACCCCTGCGGCAGTTCTTCGATCACGGGCGGTGCCTCTCGGGAGCGCAGGAGCGTTTCCGGACGACACGCTCTTCCGTCGTCTGGAAACGCCGCGTCGTCTGGAAACGCGACGAACGAGCGAGACACCGCGGAGCTCGTGACTGCGGAGCGCGGAGCGCGACCATGAGCAGAGCTCAGCCGACGATGACCTCGACCCGCTGGAACTCCTTGACCTCGGTGTAGCCCGTGGTGGCCAGGGCCTTGCGCAGCGCGCCGACCAGGTTCATGGTGCCGTCCGGCACGGTCGAGGGGCCGCGCAGGATCTGCTCCAGGCTGCCGACGACGTCGAACCCGACCCGCTCCCCGCGGGGCAGGGTGGCGTGCCACGCCTCGGGTCCCCAGTGGTAGCCGCGGCCCGGGGCCTCGGCGGCCTTGGCCAGGGGCGAGCCGACCATCACGGCGTCGGCCCCGCAGGCGATCGCCTTGGCGATGTCCCCGGACCGCCCGACCGAGCCGTCGGCGATCACGTGGACGTAGCGGCCGCCCGACTCGTCCAGGTAGTCCCGCCGGGCCGCGGCCACGTCGGAGACGGCCGAGGCCATCGGCACGGCCACCCCCAGCACGTCCCGGGTGGTGTGCGCGGCGCCGCCGCCGAAGCCGACCAGCACCCCGGCCGCTCCGGTGCGCATCAGGTGCAGCGCGGCCTGGTAGGTGGCGCAGCCGCCGACGATGACCGGCACGTCGAGGGCGTAGATGAACTGCTTGAGGTTGAGCGGCTCGACCGAGCCCGCCACGTGCTCCGCCGACACCGTGGTGCCGCGGATGACGAAGAAGTCGACGCCGGAGGCGACCACGGCACCCGCGTACGCCTGCGTGTTCTGGGGTGAGAGGGCCCCCGCGGCCGGCACCCCGGCGCTGCGCACCTCCGCCACCCGCTGACCGATCAGCTCCTCCTTGATCGGCTCGGCGTAGACCTCCTGCATCCGGCGGGTGGCCGACGCCGGGTCGTCGATCGCGGCGATCTCCTCCAGCAGCGGCTCGGGGTCCTCGTACCGGGTCCAGAGCCCCTCGAGGTTGAGCACGCCCAGACCACCGAGGCGGCCCATCTCGATCGCCGTGGCCGGCGACATGACCGAGTCCATCGGTGCCGCGATCAGCGGGAAGTCGAAGGTGAACGCGTCGATCCGCCAGGTCAGGTTGACCTGCTCCTCCCCGCGGGTGCGGCGGGAGGGGACGATCGCGATGTCGTCGAAGGCGAAGGCCTGCTGGGCGCGCTTGCTGCGACCGATCTCGAACATGGGGGAATCCTTCTACGACAGCTCTGTCGAGTGTGGTGCGGGGACGTCGGACACCGGAGGCGACGGCGGGGGCCGTCTCAGCCGGAGAAGGGGGTCAGCCGGAGTAGTTGGGGGCTTCGACAGTCATCTGGATGTCGTGCGGGTGCGACTCGCGCAGACCGGCCGAGGTGATCCGGACGAAGCTGCCCCGCTCGTGCAGCTCGCGGATGGTCGAGGCGCCGGTGTAGAACATCGACTGCCGCAGCCCGCCGATCAGCTGGTACGCCACGGCGGCGAGCGGTCCGCGGAACGGCACCTGGCCCTCGATGCCCGCGGCGATCAGGTTCGAGTCGTTGGTGACGTCGCCCTGGAAGTAGCGGTCCTTGGAGAACGAGGCGTTGCGTCCGCGGGAGGCCATGGCGCCGAGCGAGCCCATCCCCCGGTACGCCTTGAACTGCTTGCCGTTCAGGAAGATCAGCTCGCCGGGGCTCTCCTCGCAGCCGGCCAGCAGCGAACCCAGCATGACCGTGTCGGCCCCGGCCACCAGGGCCTTGGCGATGTCGCCGGAGTACTGCAGACCGCCGTCGCCGATCAGCGGCACCCCGGCCGGGCGGCAGGCGCGGGAGGCGTTGTGGATGGCGGTCACCTGGGGGACGCCGACGCCCGCGACCACCCGGGTGGTGCAGATCGAGCCCGGACCGACGCCGACCTTGACCCCGTCGACCCCGGCGTCGACGAGCGCCTTGGCCCCGGCGTAGGTGGCCACGTTGCCGCCGACGACGTCGACGTGGCGGCAGGCCGCCTCCGCCTTGAGCCGACGGACCATGTCCACCACACCGTGCGAGTGGCCGTGCGCGGTGTCGACCACCAGCAGGTCGACGCCCTCCTCGACCAGGGCCATCGCCCGCTTCCAGGAGTCGCCGAAGAAGCCGATGGCCGCACCGACCCGGAGGCGGCCCTGGTCGTCCTTGGTGGCGTACGGGTACTGGTCGGACTTGACGAAGTCCTTGAGGGTGATCAGACCCTTGAGCCGTCCCTGGGCGTCGACCAGCGGCAGCTTCTCGATCTTGTTCTGGGCCAGCAGGGCCATCGCGTCCTCGGCGGCGATGCCGACCGGACCGGTGACCAGCGGCATCTTGGTCATCACGTCGCCGACCAGCCGGTTGGGGTCGCTCTCGAACCGCATGTCCCGGTTGGTCACGATGCCGAGCAGGGTCTGGTCGCGGTCGACCACGGGCACACCGGAGATCCGGTAGCGGCCGCACATGGCGTCCGCCTCACCGATCGTGGCTTCGGGCGAGATGGTGATCGGCTCGTCGATCATGCCGGCCTCGTACCGCTTGACGATGTCCACCTGGTGCGCCTGGTCCTCGATGGACAGGTTCCGGTGGATGACCCCGAGTCCGCCTTGGCGGGCGATGGCCACCGCCATCCGCGCCTCGGTCACGGTGTCCATCGGGGACGAGATCAGCGGGATCCGGACCGAGATGCGCTTGGACACCGGGGTGCTGGTGTCCACCTCCGACGGGATGATGTCGCTCTGGTTGGGCTGCAGCAGGACGTCGTCGAAGGTGAGACCCAACGTCGCGAACGGCTGCGGCACGCCCGCGGGTGTCAGATCGCCCATGGTGTGCGACACGTGTTCCCTCTCTTGCCTGGCGGATCGCCGGTGTCTGGGTGCGGACCCGGCTACCGGTCCAAGACTATCCGGAACGGGCCCCGGGGCCGGACTCGACCGCAGGGTGGTTGGCTCCTCCCGGTCAGCGCGCGGTCTGCGCGTGGTTGGCGCCGCACGTGACTCCGCAGCGCTGTCCGGGCAGCCCCGGCATCGGACCACCGCCGTACGTGACTCGCCGGTGGCATCCGGCCGGCCCCGGCGCCCTCGGACCCGCCGGACGTGACTCGCCGGCGGCCAACGGTCGGCCCCGCCGCCAGACCACCGCCGTACGTGACTCGCCGGCGACATCCGGTCGGCCCGGGAGGGGTCAGGCCGGCAGCAGACCCCGGCGGCGCTGCAGCGGCTCGATCCGGGGCGCACGCCCGCGGAACGCTGCGAAGTAGCCCATCTCGTCGCCGCTCCCGCCCCGGCTGA
>JBMDXL010000487.1:0-2067 GCA_048594465.1 Microlunatus sp.
CACCACGCGGTCGAGTGACTTCACCTCGGCGGTGGAACCCTGACGGGATGCGGCCGGAGCCTGAGGGGAGCGGACCTGGGTCACGACGGGCAAACCTCTCTGGCGATGTGCGCGCGTACGAACCGACTCATCGTAGTTGACGGATCAACCGATTCCGACCGGCGTCCGAGGTCCGGGCGGGGCCCGCCGACCGTTGTGCGGGGTCGGGTGCGCCCGCGTCGGGGCGCGATCCGACCGGGCGACTGCCACGGGTGGCAATGTCCCCGTCGATCCGCGCCCCAACCGCGGAACCCCGGGGTCGGTGGGTCGGCGGGCGTCAGCGCCGGGCGCGTGCGGCGGGGTGGCTCTCCCAGGTCTCGCGGGTCCAGGCCATCTGCCAGAACCGGATCTCGTGGTGGCAGCTGGCCTCGAACGCCCGTTCCATCCGGGCCAGTTCGGCGGGCCCGGCCTGCGCGGCCAGCACGTCGAGCCGGCGGGCGAACTCGGCGAGCAGCGCCCGGCACTCGTCTCCTGCGTAGAACTCCCACCAGCCGGCGTACGGGTTGTCCGCGGCGACGGGATCGGACAGCTGCTGGCGGGTGGCCGCCCAGATGTAGGTCCACGGGCACGGCATCAGCGCCGCCATCAGCACCCCCAGCGAGTCGTGGGCCGAGGTGGTCATGTGGTTGATGTACGCCTGCGCCGACGGGGCCAGCCGGTCGACCTGCGCCTGCTCGTACGACACCCCGGCCGCGTCGCACATCACGTGGTGGGGGTGGGTCTCGTCGGTGAGCAGGAACTGCACCTGGCCGGAGAAGAAGTCGATCCAGTCGCGGTCGGGTGAGACCGCCATGCCCAGGCCGTAGCAGCGCATGAACGCGGTCAGGTACTGGTGGTCCTGGCCCACGTAGTGCAGCGCGACCTCGGCGGGCAGGCTGCCGTCGCGGAGCCCGGCCAGGAACGGGTGGGCGAAGAAGGTCTCGAACAGCGGGTCGTACGCCCGCCGCATCCGGGCGCTGAAGCCGTCGCGGTCGACGCCGTCGGCGGCCGCCCACATCGTGACGGTGTCGTCGATATCGGTGCCGTGGGCGGTGGTGATGGGGGTCGTGGCGGTGGTGGTCATGGTGTCCTCACCGGCGCGAGGGGTGCACCCGAGGCGCACACACCCCGTTCCCTCCGCTCGCATGATCGAGATCAGGTCCGACGGGTTCGGGCCGGGTGGCCCGTCTCAGTCCGGTGGTGGCCGGACACCCCGCGAGGTGCGTCGCCCACCCTAGCCGGGCCGGCTTCGCGCTCCCACACCCGTGGCCACGGGTGTGGGACGTCGGGAGTGGGTGTGGGAACGCTCAGGCGGTGAGGCCGGCGGCCACCTGGTCGAGCCGACGGCGCGCGGCGGCCAGGGTGCCGCGGCCCGCGTCGAGCACGAGATCGACGAGCAGGCCCTCGGCGGCCCAGCCGCCGGTGCGGAGCAGCAGGTGTCGGCGCCGGGTGGTGATCACGGCGTCGGTGACCGCGTCGTCGCCGAGCAGGTCGCGATGGGCCAGCAGCACCTCACCGGCCGCCGCGGCGCCCGCGTCGAGGTCGAACCCGGCGTCGCCGTGCGCGGCCAGGCTCATCCCGCTGGTCGCGTCGACCACGGCCGCGGCCAGCGCGCCGGGCAGCTCGAGCAGCTGCCGGCAGGCGCCGTCCGGATCCGTGCTCGCGGGGGTCGTCGTCGCCACGGCAGCCGTCGCCGGAGCCGCCGGGGCAGCCACGGGCTCGGGGCGCGGGGACGGCTCGGGGCGCGATGCCGGCTCGGCGGGCGGCGTCGGCTCGGCGTCGACGGGGGCGGCCCAGGGGCTCGGGTGGTCGGCCTGGGTGACGGGGTCCTGAGCGGCCACCGGTGGGGCGGCGGGCTCGGAGGTGGGGTCGGGCAGCGGTGGACGCGGCTTGACCGGCCCCTGCATCGCGATCAGGTCGTTGGCCGCCAGGTCGCTCGCGATGGCGCGCTGGCGCGCCTCTTCCTTGGCCAGTCGTCGTCGTTCCAACCATCCGCTCACGACGGGCAATGTAGTGGGCCGGTCCACGTCGGGCCACCGGTGCGGTCGT
>JBMDXL010000488.1:0-6623 GCA_048594465.1 Microlunatus sp.
CGGCCGACGCCGCCCCCGCCGAGCCCGCCGAGGGTGACGCCCCCGGCGTGCAGTCCGTCGCCGAGGAGGCCGAGGCCGTGGCCGCCGCCCCCGACGCCGCTCCGGTGCCGGCCGACGAGGTCCCGGCTGTCGTGGCGGCCGAGGCCGACGCCGACGCGCAGCCGACCGAGCAGGGCGAGCACCGCACCGAGGCCTGAGCCTCACCGCAGCACCGACCGCCCGGTGCGCGCCGTCCGGCGCGTACCGGGCGCCTTCCACCCGCTCACCCCTGACCGCGGCACCGCCGCGCCCCTGGGTGAGCGCACCGACAAGCTGATGAGGAACGAACTGATGCCGGGATTCTCCGCGCAGGATGTCAAGAAGCTCCGGGACGCCACCGGCGCCGGGATGATGGACGCCAAGAAGGCCCTGACCGAGGCCGACGGCGACTTCGAGAAGGCCACCGAGCTGCTGCGGATCTCCGGGCAGGCCAAGGCCGCCAAGCGGGGTGCCGAGCGCTCCGCCAGCAACGGGCTGGTCGTGTTCGGCGAGGGCGCGCTGGTGCAGATCGGTGCCGAGACCGACTTCGTGGCCAAGAACGCCGAGTTCCAGGCGCTGGCCGACGACGTGGTCAAGGCCGTCGCCGCGGCCAAGGCCGACTCCGTCGAGGCGGCCAACGCGGCCACCCTGGCGTCCGGCAAGACCGTGGCCGAGGCCGTCAGCGAGCTCTCCGCCACCATCGGGGAGAAGCTGGAGATCGCCAACGCGGCCTACTTCGACGGCCAGACCGCCGTCTACCTGCACAAGCGCGCCTCCGACCTGCCGCCGCAGGTGGGTGTCGTCGTGCAGTACGAGGGTGACGACGCCGCCGCCGCGCGCACCGCCGCCATGCAGGTCGCGGCCATGAAGCCGCAGTACCTGACGCCGGACGAGGTCCCCGCCGACCTGCTGGAGAACGAGCGTCGGATCGCCGAGGCCACGGCCAAGGAGGAGGGCAAGCCCGAGCGTGCCGTCCCGATGATCGTCGAGGGTCGCGTCAACGCCTTCCTCAAGGACGTCTGCCTGCTGAAGCAGCCGTCGGTGACCGACAACAAGACGCCGGTCGCTACCCTCCTGGACAGTGCCGGTGTGAAGGTCACCCGGTTCGTCCGCTTCGAAGCCGCTGCCTGAGTGACCTCGAGGCCGGTCCCCGCCACGCACCTCCAGGAGAGCCCATGACCAGTCCGTACAAGCGCGTCCTGCTCAAGCTCTCCGGTGAGGTGTTCGGCGGTGGCCGGGTCGGGGTCGACCCCGACGTGGTCGGCGGCCGGGCCCAGCAGATCGCGGCCGTGGTCGCGGCCGGCACCCAGGTGGCGGTCGTGGTCGGCGGCGGCAACTTCTTCCGCGGCGCCGAGCTGCAGCAGCGCGGGATGGACCGCGACCGGGCCGACTACATGGGCATGCTCGGGACGGTGATGAACTGCCTGGCCCTGCAGGACTTCCTGGAGAAGGCCGGCGTCCAGACCCGGGTGCAGACCGCCATCGCCATGGGGCAGGTGGCTGAGCCCTACATCCCGCGGCGGGCCGAGCGGCACCTGGAGAAGGGCCGCGTGGTCATCTTCGGAGCGGGCTCGGGGATGCCGTACTTCTCCACCGACACCGTCGCCGCCCAGCGCGCGCTGGAGATCAGCGCCGAGGTGCTGCTGATGGGCAAGCAGGGGGTCGACGGGGTCTACGACGCCGACCCGAAGACCCATCCCGAGGCGATCAAGTTCGACCACCTGAGCTACGACGAGTACCTGGCCCGCGACCTGAAGGTCGCCGACGCCACCGCCATCAGCATGGCGCGGGACTACTCGCTGCCGATGATCTTCTTCAGCCTGCACGACGACGGCTCCATCGTCGACGTGGAGGCGGGTGAGAGGATCGGGACGACCGTCCACGCCTGACCGCCGCCCCGCGGGTGATGCCCGTGGCGTGCGCAGCACTACCCTGCAAGAACCGATCCCTGTCCTGATCCCGATCCCGTGCTGAGGAGCCGATCCTGTGATCCCCGACATCCTGACCGAGGCCGAGCTCAAGATGGACTCCGCGGTGGAGCACGCCAAGGAGGACTTCGCAGCCATCCGCACGGGGCGGGCCCACCCGGCGATGTTCGCCAAGCTGACCGCTGACTACTACGGCGCCCAGACCCCGCTCCAGCAACTGGCCAGCTTCCAGGTGCCGGATGCCCGGATGGTCCTCATCTCGCCGTACGACAAGTCCTCGATGACCGCGATCGAGAAGTCGATCCGCGACTCCGACCTGGGGGTCAACCCGTCCAACGACGGGCACGTCATCCGGGTCTCGCTGCCGCAGCTGACCGAGGAGCGGCGCAAGGAGTACATCAAGCTCGCCCGGACCAAGGCCGAGGACGCGCGGATCTCGGTCCGCAACCACCGCCGGTGGGCCAAGGACACCCTGGACAAGCTGGTCAAGGACAAGGAGGCCGGCGAGGACGAGGTGGCCCGGGCCGAGAAGCAGCTCGACCAGGTGACCAAGACCTACGTCGACCAGATCGACGACATCCTGAAGAACAAGGAAGCCGAGCTCCTCGAGGTCTAGACCGTCAGGTCACGACCACGAGGCCATCAGCTCAGCGAGGACCCATGGCGAGCAGCGAGACCCCCGGTCCGGCTACCGGCGACGCGTCGCCGGCGGCTCCGGCGGGGACCGATCACGGCCGGGCGGGACGCAACCTGCCCGCGGCCATCGGGCTCGGCGTCGTCCTGGGTGGCTACGTGGTGGCCAGCCTGATCTTCTTCAAGCCCGCCTTCGTGCTGCTGGTCGCGGTCGCCCTCTGCATGGGTTCGCTGGAGCTCTACCACGCGCTCCAGCGCCACGGCATGAGGGCTGCGATCCAGCCGATCATCGTCGGCACCATGGCCATCTCGATCGGGTCCTACCTGGCCGGCATCCAGCAGCCGGTGGTCTTCTCCACCACCAGCGTCCTGCTCGCGGCCCTGGCCCTCACCGTCCTGGCCGCCCTCATCTGGCGGGTGCCCGGTGGGGCGAACGGCTACGTGGGCGACGCCGCCGCCAGCCAGATGATCATCGGCTACGTCCCGATGCTGGGGTCGATCGCGGCCCTGATGCTCGCGGGGGAGAACGGCGTGGCCCGGCTGGTCACGTACATGCTGGTCGTGGTGATGAGCGACACCGGTGGCTACGTCGTCGGGGTGCTGCTGGGCAAGCACCCGATGGCCCCGCGGATCAGCCCGAAGAAGTCCTGGGAGGGTTTCGGCGGGTCGATGCTGTTCGGGCTGGTCTCGGCCGTGCTGATGACCGTCCTCGCCCTGCACCAGCCGTTCTGGGTCGGGATCATCCTCGGGGTCTGCCTGGTCGGCATCGGCGTGATGGGTGACCTGATCGAGTCGTTGATCAAGCGGGACATGGGGATCAAGGACATGAGCTCGGTGCTGCCCGGTCACGGGGGCGTGATGGACCGACTGGACTCGTTGCTGGTCGCGGCCCCGGTAGCCTGGCTCATCATGTACTTGCTGGTGCCCGGCGGATGAGCGAACCGCTCCCGCTCATCCTGGAGTCGCCGCGACGAGGTCAGCCGCCGCGGCACTGGGCCGACCTCACTCCCACGCAGCGGCGGGAGCACGTCGAGGCGGCCGGTCACCGGGCGTTCCGTGCCCGTCAGCTGTCCAGCCACTACTTCGAGGGTCTGCGCACCGACCCGAACGAGTGGACCGACCTGCCCGAGACCGTACGCGCCTCGCTGGCCGCCGCCTTCCTGCCCGAGCTGCTGCGGGAGGTCCGGACCCAGACCGCCGACGGCGGTGACACGGTCAAGACCCTGTGGCGCCTGTTCGACAACGCCCTGGTGGAGAGCGTGCTCATGCGCTACCCGGACCGGGTGACCATGTGCGTGTCCAGCCAGGCCGGCTGCGGGATGGCCTGCCCGTTCTGCGCCACCGGCCAGGGCGGTCTGCAGCGCAACATGAGCCAGGCCGAGATCGTCGAACAGGTGCTGGACGGGGCCCGACGGCTCCGTCGCGGCGACGTCGAGGGCGACCGGGTCAGCAACGTCGTGTTCATGGGCATGGGCGAGCCGCTGGCCAACTACAAGGCCGTGATCGGTGCCGTCCGTCAGCTGGTGGCCCCGAGCCCCGACGGTCTGGGGATGAGTGCCCGCGGCATCACCGTCTCCACCGTCGGTCTGGTGCCGCGGATGCAGCAGCTGGCCACCGAGGGCATCCCGGTGACCCTCGCGCTGTCCCTGCACGCCCCCGACGACGAGCTCCGCGACGAGCTGGTGCCGATCAACACCCGGTGGAACATCGACGAGGTGGTGAACGCCGCCTGGGAGTACGCCCGGCAGACCAAGCGTCGCGTCTCCATCGAGTACATCTTGATCCGTGACGTCAACGACCAGGCGTTCCGTGCCGACCTGCTGGCCAAGGTGCTCAAGCGCCGCGGCAACTGGGGCTGGGTGCACGTGAACCTGATCCCGCTCAACCCGACCCCCGGCTCGCGCTGGACGGCCTCGCGGCGGCGGGACGAGGACGAGTTCGTCCGGCGGCTGCGGGACAAGGGCGTGCCGGTCACCGTCCGCGACACCCGCGGCCGCGAGATCGACGGGGCCTGCGGCCAGCTCGCGGCCACGGACACCGACGCGTGAGTCCCGTCGACGCGTGAGCGTTGCGGACGACTTCTTCGCCCCCGCCCGGGACGACCTGTACGAGGTCCGGTCGCAGGCGGACGGTCCGAGCGGTGCACTGCCGCTGACCGACGACCTGCTGCGGCACGCCCCGAGCGGCACCGTGTTCGGGCTGACCCAGAACGTCGGCATGGGTGCGGACCCGGCCCGGTCCGGGGACCCGGGGGTGCTGCTGCTCTCCACCCAGGGCGGGATGCGGAACCCGGACGGCACCCCCGCCGCGCTCGGCTACCACACCGGTCACTACGAGCTGGGCACCATCGCGGCCACGGTGGCCGCGGAGCTGACCGGCCGGGGCTTCCTGCCGTTCGCCGGCTTCGTCTCCGACCCGTGCGACGGCCGCTCCCAGGGCACCACCGCGATGTTCGACTCGCTGCCGTACCGCAACGACGCCGCCATCGTGATGCGCCGGCTGATCCGGTCGCTGCCGCACCGGGTCGGCGTGGTCGGCATCGCCACCTGCGACAAGGGTCTCCCGGCCATGATGATGGCCCTGGCCGGCTCGCCGGAGATCGCCTCGGTGCTGGTGCCGGGCGGCGTGACGTTGCCGCCCGCCCGGGGCGAGGACGCCGGCACCATCCAGACCCTGGGGGCGCGCTACGCGCACGGGCTGATCACCCTGGACGAGGCCGCGGCGCTGGGCTGTGCGGCCTGTGCCTCCTCGGGTGGCGGCTGCCAGTTCCTCGGCACCGCGGCCACCGCCCAGGTGGTGGGGGAGGCGCTCGGCCTGGCGGTCGGGCACACCGCGCTGGCCCCGTCGGGTGAGCCGGTCTGGCTGGAGGGCGGGCTGCGGGCCGTGGCGGCGCTGGCCGCGGCGGTCGACCGCGGGCAGACCACCGCCGACGTGCTCGACGACGACGCCGTCCACAACGCGATGGTGGTGCACGCGGCCTTCGGCGGCTCCACCAACCTGCTGCTGCACGTGCCGGCCATCGCTCATGCCGCCGGACTGCGCCGGCCGACCGCCGCCGACTGGCTGGCGGTGGCCCGCTCGACGCCGCGGGTCGTCTCGGTGCTGCCGAACGGTCCCGTGATGCACCCGACCGTCCGGGTCTACTTGGCCGGTGGGGTGCCCGAGGTGATGCTGCACCTGCGCGACCTCGGGTTGCTGCGGACCGGCGCGCGGGTGGTGGAGGGCACCACGCTGGGGGAGCGGCTGGCGGCCTGGGAGACCAGCGACCGGCGGACGCGGTTCCGGCGGATCCTCGCCGACCGGGGCTTCGACCCCGACGAGGTGATCTTCCCGCCCGAGCAGGCCCGGGCAGCGGGCATGGCCGGCACCGTCGCCTTCCCGGTCGGCAACCTGGCCCCGGAGGGGTCGGTGGTCAAGGCCACCGCGATCGACCCGCGCTCGCTGGACGCCGACGGGGTCTACCGGTTCACCGGTCCGGCCCGGGTCTTCACCGACGAGCACACCGCCATCGAGGCGATCAAGACCGGGGTGGTGCGGGCCGGTGAGGTGATCGCCCTGGTCGGCTGCGGACCGGCCGGCACGGGCATGGAGGAGACCTACCAGCTGACCTCGGCCCTCAAGCACGTCCCGTTCGGCCGCGAGGTCGCCCTGCTGACCGACGCCCGCTTCTCCGGGGGGTCGACCGGCGCCTGCCTCGGTCACGTCGGTCCGGAGGCCCTGGCCGGCGGGCCGGTGGGGCGGCTGCGGACCGGCGACCTGGTCCGGATCGAGATCGACACCCGTCGGCTGACCGGCACGCTGGACTTCGTCGGCCGACCGGGCGCTGAGCTGACCCCGGCCGAGGGGGCGGCGGAGCTGGCCGGCCGACCATCGGTGGACGGGCTCGCACCGCACCCCGACCTGCCCGCGGACACCCGGCTGTGGGCTGCGCTCCAGCAGGTCAGCGGGGGCACCTGGGGTGGGTGCGTCTACGACGTGGACGCCATCACGGCGCGGTTGGCCGGGCTCGGCTGAGCCGGAGATGATTCGGTAGCCGAATCATCG
>JBMDXL010000489.1:0-3132 GCA_048594465.1 Microlunatus sp.
GGTCAGCTGGTCGCGCGCTCCGCGGTACGCGGCCTCGAAGCCGTCCGCGTCCGTCACGTCGATGATCGCCACCTCGAGAACCATGGCCCGATCCTAGAGGGGGAGCTTGCGGAACAGCGGGCGCGGGACGTGCCGCAGCCCCGACATCACCGGCCGCATCGCCGCCGGCACCCAGATCAGCTCCTTGCGGTGCTTCACCCCCGACACCACCGCGTCGGCCACGTCCTCGGGGGTGACCGCCAACGGCGCCTCGTCCAGTCCCTCGGTCATCTTGGAGCGGACGAACCCGGGACGGACCACGAGGACGCCGACACCGCTGTCGCGCAGGGCCTCGCCGAGGCCGAGGAAGAACCCGTCCAGACCCGCCTTGGTCGAGCCGTAGACGAAGTTGGACCGGCGGACCCGCTCGCCGGCCACGCTGGACAGCGCCACGATCTTGCCGTGCCCCTGCGCGCGGAGCCGGTTGGCCAGCAGCACCCCCAGGTGCACCGGGGCGGTGTAGTTGACCTCGACCAGCTCCAGCGTCTCGGCCGGATCGGTCCAGGCCCGCTCGGCGTCGCCGAGCAGCCCGAAGGCCAGCACGGCGACGTCGATGTCGCCGTCGGCGAAGGCTGCCTCGATCGTGGCCGCGTGCGATCCCGGGTCGCGGGCCTCCAGGTCGATCTCGGTCACCGTGCAGCCCAGCGCGGTGAGCTCGGCCGCCGACTCCGTCCGCCGCGCCGTCGGCCGCGCGGCCAGCACCACCCGCAGCCGTCGTCCGACGGCGTACCGGCGCGCGATCGCCAGCGCGATGTCGGAGGTGCCGCCGAGCAGCAGCAGGGACTGGGGGTTGCCGACGGCATCGATCATCTTCAGGCTCCTGGGGCGGTGGTCGAGGGGGTGGTCGGGATCGGCCGGGCGCTCACAGGCCGAGCCGGCGGGACAGGTCGGAGGTGAACAGCGCACTGGGGTCGACCCGTCGCCGGACGGCGAGGAAGTCCTCGAGCCGCGGGTACATCTGCCGGAAGGTGGCCGCGTCCAACCGCGAGTCCTTGGCCAGGTAGCACCGGCCACCGGCGGCCAGCACCTGCTCGTCCAGGCGGGTGCAGAGCCGGTCCAGCCCGTCCTCGATGGGCAGGTCGACGGTCAGCGTCCAGCCGGGCATCGGGAAGGACAGCGGCGCGTCGTTTCCCGGACCGAAGCGCTTGAGCACGTTGAGACAGGACAGGTGGCCGGAGGTCACGATCATCTCCACGCAGCGCCGGAAGGTCTCGTGCTCGGCGAACGGGACGGCGAACTGGTACTGCAGGAAGCCGTTCGGACCGTAGACCCGGTTCCACTCGGCCACGATGTCCAGCGGGTGGAAGAAGGTGGTGATGTTCTGCACCTCGCCGACCCGGTGCTTCGGGGCCTTGCGAAACCACATCGCGCTGAACGCCTTGGCGGTCGCCAGGTTGACCATCCGGTTGGGGAAGACCTCGGGGATGGTGCCGAAGGCGGGTGCGGTGAAGCGCAGCGGGTCGGGCCGGAGCTTGGCCGGCAGGTCGGACACCGTCGCCTTGTTGCCGCGGGTCAGCACCGCCCGGCCCAGGTGCCTGCCCCGGGTCACGGCGTCGAACCAGGCCACCGAGTAGGTGTAGCTGTCGTCCCCGTCGGTCATGGCCGCCATCAGCGCGTCCAGGTCCTCGCAGCGCTGGGTGTCCACGGTGAAGTAGGCGGTCTCGGTGCGCTGCACGGCCACCGTGGCCCGCAGGATGACGCCGGTCAGCCCCATCCCGCCGATGGTCGCCCAGAACAGCTCCGGGTCGTCGCCGTCGGGACCGAGGGTGCGGATCTCACCGTCGGCGGTCAGCAGGTCCAGGTCGCGTACGTGGTTGCCGAAGCTGCCCTGGGTGTGGTGGTTCTTGCCGTGCACGTCGGCCGCGATCGCGCCGCCGATGGTGACCTGGCGGGTGCCCGGCAGCACCGGCACCCACAGCCCGAACGGCAGCAGCGCCTTCATCAGGGCGTCGATGCTCACCCCGGACTGCACGCTCACCGTGGGCACGTCACCCTCGGCGTCCACCTGCAGGATCTTGTTCAACCGGGTCAGGTCCAAGGTGGTGCCGCCGGCGTTCTGGGCGGCGTCGCCGTACGAGCGACCGAGGCCGCGGGGGACCACCCCGCGGCTGCCGGCGTTGCGCAGGGCGGAGACCGCGCCGGCGATGGTGTCGATCCGGGCCAGGTGGGAGCGGCTGCCGGCCGCCCGGCCCCAGCCGTGCAGCTCGACCAGCTCCTGCGGCACCTGCAGCTGGCTCTCCACCGCGGGCGACGGCTGGATCTGCGTCGGCTCGTCGCCGCTCGTGCCGTCACCGGGGCCGTTCATGCGAACACCGCGATCGAGATCGTGGCCAACCAGATCACTCCCAATCCCTGTAGCACCCGGTCGTGCAGCACGACCTCTTCCGGTTCGCCCGCTTGCCCGGCGTCCACCTCCAGCGCGTACTGCAGCATGCCGAGGGTGAACGGGGCGATCGAGATCGCTGTCCACGGTACGCCGAGGGGTGGGTTGTAGCGGTTCTCGAAGGCCCACAGGCTGTAGGCGGTGACCACCAGAACCGCGGCCAGGATCCAGACGAAGCGCAGGTAGGAGGCGGAGTAGCGGTCCAGGGACTTGCGGGTGCCCGCGTCGGCCCCGACCGAGACGAGCTCGGAGTAGCGCTTGCCGGCCACCATGAACAGCGAGCCGAAGGAGGCGACCAGCAGGAACCACTGGCTGAGTGGCACGCTGACCGCCACCCCGCCGGCGATGGCCCGCAGCAGGAACCCGCTGGACACCACGGCCAGGTCGATCACCGGCAGGTGCTTGAGCACGGCGGAGTAGAGGATCTGGATGACGACGTAGACCCCGAGGGTGAGGGCCAGGGCGGTGTCCACCAGGTAGCCGAGGGTGAGACCGCCCAGGCCGAGGACCAGCGCCATCACGGTGGCCACGGGCACCCCGAGCTCGCCGGCCGCGATGGGCCGGAACCGCTTCCGCGGATGGAGCCGGTCCTCGTCCACGTCGCGGATGTCGTTCAGCAGGTAGACCGCGGAGCTGACCAGGCAGAACGCGACGAAGGCCAGCGCCACCCCGGTGAGCACGGCGGGCCGGAACAGCACCCCGGCGGCCAG
>JBMDXL010000049.1:0-5151 GCA_048594465.1 Microlunatus sp.
GCGGCCGGCGCGATCGTCCGGGTCGGGAAGGATCTGACTCCGCGCACCGTCGTCCGCCGCCCGAGCTTCCCGCTCTGCTTCGACCTGGTGCCCACCCCGACCGGTCCCCGGCCGCTGCTCGTCACGAACACCGACCGGGCCCTGGTGCTCGCGGAGTCCGACGCCGAGCCCGTGGTGCGCGCGAGCCTGGCCGGCCTCGGCGACCACCCGTGGAACGAGGTCGTGCTGACCGGCGACGGGTCGGCGTACGTCAACAACATCGGCTTCGCCTACGGCGGGGCCACCGACCCGTCCCAGGCGGGACCGGTCGGGTTCATCGTCCTGGTCCGGCCGGACGGTGGGGTCGAGCCGGTGGCCGACGGACTGGCCTTCCCCAACGGGATGGCCGTGGTCGACAGCGGCCGGACCCTGCTGGTGGCGGAGTCGTGGGGGAGCCGGCTGACCGCGTACGCGATCGGCACCGACGGGCGGCTGACCGACCGCCGGGTCTGGGCCGAGACCCCCGGGCTGCACCCCGACGGTCTCGACGCGCAGCCGGACGGCACGGTGTGGCTGGCCGACGTCGGCACCCGCTGCTGCGTCCGCGTCGCCGAGGGCGGCGAGATCCGCGAACGCGTCGACCTGCCTCAGTCCGCCTTCGACTGCGTGGTCGGTGACCTGGGCTCGGGTCCGACGCTCTACGTCGCCGGCAACACGTTCGGTGACGAGGTGGGCGGCGGGCCGCCGGGCGACACCCCGGCCGGCACGATCCTCAGCGTGCCCCTGGGCTCACCTGGTCGATGATCCAGGCGTACTCGAAGGCCTTCTCGCGCCAGGACTTGTAGCGGCCGCTGACGCCGCCGTGCCCGGCCACCATCTCCGTCTTCAGCAGGATCGGCCGGTCCTCGCCGTTGGTCGCCGCCTGGCGCAGCGCGGCCACCCACTTGGCCGGCTCCACGTAGTAGACCCGGGTGTCGTTCAGGCTGGTCGTGGCCAGGATGGCCGGGTAGGCCTGGGCGGTCACGTTCTCGTACGGCGTGTACGACTTCATGTAGGCGTACACCTCGGCGTCGTGCAGGGGGTCGCCCCACTCCTCCCACTCGATCACCGTCAGCGGCAGTTCGGGATCGAGGATGGTGGTCAGCGAGTCCACGAACGGCACCGCCGCGTGGAGGGCCCGGAAGCGGTCCGGCGCGAGGTTGGCCACGGCCCCCATCAGCATCCCTCCGGCGCTGCCGCCGGCCGCGGCCAGCCGGTCGGCGGAGGTGTAGCCGGCCTCGACCAGGAAGTCGGCGGCGGCGATGAAGTCGGTGAACGTGTTCCGCTTGGTCAGCGTCTTGCCGTTGTCGTACCAGCTGCGGCCCAGCTCGCCACCACCGCGGATGTGGGCGATCGCGTAGACGAACCCCCGGTCCAGCAGCGACAGCCGGGGGATGGAGAAGCTCGGGTCGATGGAGATCTCGTACGAGCCGTAGCCGTAGAGGAAGCCCGGCGCCGACCCGTCCAGCGGCACGTCAGCACGCCGGACGATGGACAGCGGGATCCGGGTGCCGTCCTCGGCGGTGGCCCAGCCCCGCTCCTGGACGTAGTCGGAGGGGTCGTAGGCCCGTCCGTCCGGACCGGGCAGCACCGGGGTCTGCTTGCGCAGGGTCAGCTGACCGCCGTCGAGGGCGTAGTCGTAGATGGTCGCCGGGGTGACCATCGACTCGAAACCGATCCGGATGGCGTCGGTGACGTAGTTCGGTCCGCCGACCGCGTACACGTCGAACAGCGGCTCGTCGAAGGCGATGTCGTGGCCCGCGGTGAGGTCACTGGAGTCGGCGCGGGGGAGCACGTGCACCCCGGTCAGCCCGTCGCGGCGCAGCGAGACGACGGCGTGGTCGGCGTAGGCGGCCACGCCGGTGATCCGGACGCCGGGGGTGTGGGGGAGGACCGGGGTCCACTGCTCGTGGCTGGTCGCGTCCAACGGCGCCTCCGCCAGCTCGAAGTCCGGCGCGCCGTCGTTGTGGACGATCAGCAGCCGGTCACCGGCCGGCTCGACGTCGTACTCCACGCCCTGGCGGCGCGGGGCCACCAGGTGGGGGGTGCCCTCGGGGTCGGCGGTCGGCAGCAGCCGGTACTCGCTGGTCAGCTTGCTCCCGACCCCGAGCACGATCCACTCCTCGTCCCGGCTCGAACCGACCCCCACCCAGAACCGCTCGTCGGGTTCGGTCAGCACCTCGGCGTCGGCGGCCACGTCGGTGCCGAGGCGGTGACGCAGCACCACGTACGGTCGCCAGGCGGCGTCGGCCCGGGTGTAGAAGAGGTGCGTCTCGCCGGCCCAGGCCACCCCGTACGCGATGTCGGGGATCTCGTCGTGGAGGTGCTCCCCGGTGGCCAGGTCGATGACCTTGAGCAGATAGCGCTCGTCGCCGGCGACGTCGGTCGCGTACGCCAGCAGCCGCCCCGACGGGGACACCGCGAAGGCGCCGATCGAGAAGAACTCCTGACCCTCGGCCGCCACGTTGGCGTCCAGCAGGACCTGCTCGTCGGCGATGGCGCCGGTCACGTCGGGCGGGGTCCCCGGGCCGCCGCTCGCCGGGGTGCGGCAGTAGATCGGGTACTCCGAGCCCTCCACCGTGCGGACGTAGTACCAGTAGGCGCTCCCGACGCCGGAGGACCCGTCGGTGTGGGTGGTGTAGGTCGGCACACTCAGGTCGGTCTCCTGGGTGCGCGCCTTGATCTCGGCGAACACGGCGTCGGTCAGCGCGGACAGGTGCCCGGTGCGGGCCTCGGTGTAGGCGTTCTCCGCCTCCAGGTAGGCGATCACGTCCGCGTCGGACTTGTCCCGCAGCCACTCGTACGGGTCGGAGAAGACGTCGCCGTGGTGCTCCCGACGCACCGGGCGGCGGTCGGCCACGGGCGGCTGCGGAGCGGCGGGCGAGGAGGCCTCGGCGGACGGGTCGGTGAGTCGGGATGCGGACACGAGGGCCGAGCGTAGCCGCCGCCTGGAGTGTGCGACAGGATACGGGCATGGGTGCAGAGGTCGATGCCACGCAGTTCAGCCGTGAGGACCGCAAACGGCACCGGGAGAAGGTCCGCCGCGGTCTCGACGCCCTGGCGCGGATGCTGACCGCGTCCCACTTCGACTTCGAGCGGCCGATGAGCGGCCTGGAGATCGAGCTGAACCTGGTCGACGACCAGATGCAGCCGGCGATGCGCAACGCCGAGGTGCTGGCCGCCATCGCCGACCCGATGTTCCAGACCGAGCTCGGCCGGTTCAACATCGAGATCAACGTCTCCCCCCGGCAGCTCGCCGACGGTGGCTTCGCCTCCTTCGAGGAGTCGGTCCGGCGGGCGCTGAACGCCGCCGACGACAAGGCGGAGGCGATCGGCACCCACCTGGCCATGGTGGGCATCCTGCCGACCCTGATGCCCGAGCACGTGACGCTGGACAGCGTCAGCGAGAACCCGCGCTACTCGCTGCTGGACCAGCAGATCTTCGCCGCCCGCGGGGAGGACCTCGAGATCGTCATCGACGGCGTCGAGCGGCTGGAGATGGTGTCCGACACGATCATGCCGGAGGCGGCCTGCACCTCCACCCAGGTGCACCTTCAGGTGAGTCCGGACGACTTCGCCGGGTACTGGAACGCTGCGCAGGCGGTGGCCGGGATCCAGGTCGCGGTGGGCGCCAACTCCCCGTACCTGTTCGGTCGCGAGCTGGTCGCGGAGTCGAGGATCCCGCTGTTCGAGCAGAGCACCGAGACGCGGGCCGAGGAGCTGAAGACCCAGGGCGTACGCCCGCGGGTGTGGTTCGGGGAGCGCTGGATCACCTCGATCTTCGACCTGTTCGAGGAGAACTCCCGCTACTTCCCGGCGCTGCTGCCGATCAGCACCGACGAGGACCCGATCCAGGTGCTGGACGACGGTGGGGTGCCGACGCTGGACGAGCTGCGGCTGCACAACGGCACCGTCTACCGCTGGAACCGACCCGTGTACGACATCAGCGACGGCCGTCCGCACCTGCGGGTGGAGAACCGGGTGCTGCCGGCGGGACCGACGGTGTTGGACACCATGGCCAACGCCGCCTTCTTCGCCGGTCTGGTCCGCTCGCTGGCCGACGACGACCGGCCGATCTGGAGCCAGATGTCGTTCCAGGCCGCGAACGAGAACTTCACCGCGGGGGTCAGGAACGGCATCAACGCCGACGTCTACTGGCCCCGGATCGGTCAGGTGAAGGTGGCCGAGCTGGTCGTCCGGCGGCTGCTGCCGATGGCCGCGGAGGGCCTGCGGCTGTGGGGCGTGGCGGACGCGGAGAGCGCCCGGCTGCTGACCGTGATCGAACAGCGCTGCCTGCGTGCGGCCAACGGTGCGACGTGGCAAACTGCGGAGGTGTCGCGCCGGGAACGGGCCGGGGCGTCTCGGCCGGAGGCCCTGCGCGGGATGCTCGGGACCTATCTCGAGCTGATGCACAGCAACGAACCCGTCCACGAGTGGGAGACGCGTACATGACCGAGGCCGCACCGACCAGCCAGACCGCGGCGAACGGGTCTGCTGCCCCGGGCGCCGGTTCGGTCATCGTGGTCGGCTACTCGGCCAAGCCGGAGGGCCGCGCCGCCCTGCGTCGGGCCATCGACGAGGCCCGGCTGCGCAGCTCCCGACTGATCGTGGTGCACACCTCACCCGACGCCGAGGTGGCTCAGCTGACGGCGGAGCTGGCCACGTCGGGGGTGCCGTACGAGGTGGCCGCGCCGACCGACGACCTGGATCCCGCCGAGGAGCTGATCGCCAACGCCGACCGGACGGACGCGGAGTTCATCGTGATCGGGCTGCGTCGCCGGTCGCCGGTCGGCAAGCTGCTGCTCGGCAGCAACGCCCAGCGGGTCCTGCTGGACGCCAGCTGCCCGGTGCTGGCGGTCAAGGCCGAGGAGCACTGACCGCTTCTCCTTCGCCTGCGAGACGCCTTCCCCGGCGTTCGCAGGTCCCGTCACGCCCGTCGCCCGGGGGCCGGAACGCCGCCCGCAGGAGCGTCATCAGGCGGTCAATCCAAGAAACTCTTGAACAACGTGTCAGAATGTCCGGTGGAGCACCTATTGACATCCAATGGGCGCTGCCTGCCCTGAAACCGGTGGGCGATCCCACCGACCGAAGCCCGCACCGCCCGACTCGTACGTTTCCGAGAGGTTCTTTGTG
>JBMDXL010000490.1:0-4820 GCA_048594465.1 Microlunatus sp.
AACAGACACCGACGTTCTCCCGCGATCCGGACGTCGAGGGGGAGTTCGATCATGCTGGTCATCTTCGGTTTCCGCGTGTCCGAGGACGTGCTCGGTGTGGTCCGGTACGTCTGCGAGAGCTGCGGTCAGGAGGGTGCCCACCGGGTGCTGCGTCGTCGCCGCCGGTTCACCCTGTTCTTCATCCCGCTGTTCTCGGTCGGCACGTCGTACGCCGACACCTGCACCTGGTGCGCGCGGACCCGTGAGCTCAGCCAGCAGCAGGCCGAGCAGGTCACCGGCCAGCTGCGCTGATCCGCTGCTGACACCGGCACTGACGTCGAGGACTCAGGTGCCGCAGAACGTCCGGTACGGACCGAAGTCCGCCGGCGCCGGTGCGGCGTAGCGCTCCAGCCCGGGGCGCTCGGTGTAGGGGTCGCGCAGCACGTCCAGCAGCTGGGTCAGCGGGGCCAGGTCCTCGAAGGTGGCCGCGTCGAGTGCGTCCTCGACCAGGTGGTTGCGGGGGATGTAGAGCGGGTTGACCCGATCCATCGCCTCGGCGTCCGGAGTCTGAGCCAGCCAGCGCGTCAGCCACGTCTCCAAGGCTTCGTGGTCCTGCACGTGGGTCTGAAGGCGATCGGTGTCACCCCGCGCGGCCCGCGCCAGATCGCGGAAGAAGGACGTGTGGTCGACCCGCTCGGTCTGCATCAGTCCGAGCACGTCGTCGAGCAGCGGGTCGGCCGCCGTGGCGTCGACGGCTGCCAGCCCCAGCTTGGCGCGCATCCCGTTGGTCCAGGCGGCGCTGTACTGCGGACGGAAGGCGCCCAGGGCCTCCTCGGCCAAGGCGATCGCCGCGGCCTGGTCCTCGGCGAACAGCGGCAGCAGAGCCTCGGCCAACCGGGCCAGGTTCCACTCGGCGACCACCGGCTGCTGGCCGTAGGCGTACCGGCCACCGTGGTCGATGGAGCTGAACACCGCGGCCGGATCGAAGGCGTCCAGGAAGGCGCACGGCCCGTAGTCGATGGTCTCGCCGGAGATCGTCATGTTGTCGGTGTTCATCACCCCGTGCACGAACCCGACCAGCATCCACTGCGCAAGGAGCGACGCCTGGGCGGCGACGACGGCGGAGAACAGCGCCAGGGAGGGATTATCGGCCTCCCGCGCGGCGGGATGATGGCGGTCGATGGCCACGTCGGCGAGCCGTCGCAGCAGGTCGAGGTCGCCGGTCGCGCGGGCGTACTGGAAGGAGCCGACGCGCAGGTGGCTGCTCGCCACCCGGGCCAGCACGGCACCCGGCACCAGCGTCTCGCGCTGGACCCCGGCGCGGGTGGCGACCACGGCCAGCGAGCGGGTGGTGGGGATGCCGAGAGCATGCATGGCGGTGCTGATCACGTACTCGCGGAGCATCGGTCCCACCGCGGCGAACCCGTCACCCCCACGGGAGAACGGCGTCGGCCCCGATCCCTTGAGATGCAGATCGCGCAGTCGCTCCTGGCGGTCACGCAGCTCGCCGAGGAGCAGCGCGCGGCCGTCGCCGAGTCGAGGGTTGTAGCCACCGAACTGATGGCCGGCGTAGGCCTGGGCGACGGGGACCGCGTCGGAGGGCAGCCGGTTGCCGGTCAGCAGCGCCAGTCCGTCCGGGCTGCGCAGCCACGTCGGATCCAGACCGAGCTCGACCGCCAGCTCCTCGTCGAGCACCAGCAGGATCGGCTCGTCCACCCGCTCGGCCTGCCAGGGGACGGCGAGCTCGCTCAGCTGGGTGGCGAAGCGGCTCTCCAGGACGATCTCCGGGATGGTGACACTCACCGATCGAGCCTACGCGGGCTTCCTTGCCAGCGGCTGGTTGTGGATGGAGTTGTCTCCGTTGTCGGAGACAACTCCATCCGTCGTCGCAGCGCGCCCCCGGCGCAGGCCTACCACCAGTGCGATCAGCACGATCGCCACCATGACGGCGTTGTGGGCGACCTTCGCCGCCGGATCGACCACACCGATCAGCGGGTCGTACGTGAACGCCTGGACCGCGGTCAGCAGCAGGGGAGCGGCACCGACGATCGCCACGTGGGTCGGGCTCCACCGCCGCGTCCGGCTCGCTCGCGCGAGCAGCACCCCGGCGAGGACGAGCAGCGCCACCGACCCCGCCACCCCGAGCCAGGTCTGCGGCATGGAGCCGTACGCCACCGCGACGACACCGGCGATCACGGCTGTCCGGCCGAGTCCTGGCCCGGCCAGGTCGGTCCGACGACGTGACCGACGCCCGGTGAGCACCGCCGCGATCACCAGCCCCACCACCGCGACGGCGGTGCCGACCAGCTGTCCGACGCTCGCGTGCCACTCCTCGGTCCGCAGGTGCCAGAACAGCACGAAGCCCGAGCCGGCGGCGTACGCGACCGCGGTGATGACCAGACCCCGAAGACGCAGCCACGGCGCGGTGGCCCGGTCCGGGCGCCAGGACTCGACGAGGGCGATCGGGCCGCCGATGCTCAGCATCACGTGACCGCCGACGAAGCCGATCAGGTTCGTGACGCTGAGACCCAGCGGTGCGATCAGGGTGCCGGTGTAGGTGGCCTCCCAGCCCTCCAGGCCGCGGTAGTCGGGGCTGAACAGCGACTGGTCGACCAGCCCGGCCTCGACCAGTCCGAACGCCGTGGCTAGCAGCAGGAGCCCGGTCCAGCCGAGGCGAGCCCGCCGGGCGACCTCGCGGATGAGCAGGGCCGCGCAGCCGTACAGCGGGATGAAGATCATCAGGTTGCCGAGCAGCGTGGCCGGGTGGCCGGTCGAGTCGTCGTACGCGGACAGGTACTCCGCGCAGATCGGGGACAGGACGAGCAGAGCCAGCACCAACCACCAGGTGCGAGGTCGAGCGGGTGTGGTCATACCCATAATGGAACAGCAATGTACCGAAATAGGCAAGACGTGTTCGCTACGATCTCTCGGTGACCTCCGACCGGCCGACCAAGTCCGACCGCACCCGGCGTGATCTCGTGGACGCCGCCATCGAGGTGTGGGCGACCGACAACACGGCCTCGCTCGGCGAGGTCGCCCGGCGGGCCGGGGTGGGCCGGACCACGTTGAACCGCTACTTCCCCGACCGCGCCCGGTTGGTCGCGGACGTCGACGCCGAGTGCGCCCGCCGCTACGCCGACGCGGTCGCCCGGTCCCGACCCGGGGAGGGGTCCGGGCGGGAGGCGCTGATGCGGTTGTGCACCGAGCTGATCCAGCTGGGACCGGTGCTGGGCGTGGTGTTCGCCGACAACGCCCTGGTCGACCCGGACACCTGGTACGCCGACGACGAGGACCCGCTCGGCGTGGTGGTCGGCCGGGGCTACACGGACGGCACGCTGGCCACCGACCTGCCGCCGGAGTGGATCGGCACGTTCGTGTGGACCTCGCTGTTCGCCGCCCACCTGGTGATCCGGGCGGGGACGTCGACCTGGCACGAGGCGGCCGGCCTGCTGACCCGGACGCTGACCTCGGGCCTGGCGGCACCTACCGATCTTTAGGAGCGAAACCCACGTCAGAGGTGGAGAGCGGTGCAAAAGTCCGGGAGGTCAGGGGAGCTGGTGGAGGCGGGCGGCGGCGAGCCGGCCGTCGGTGATGGTCAGCTCGGCCAGGGTGCGGTGGGGTTGGCGGCGCTTGTCGGTGGGGGATCCCGGGTTCAGGATCCGCAGCCGGTCGTCGGACTCGTCCAGCGGGATGTGGGAGTGGCCGAAGACCACCAGGTCGGCGGCGGGGAAGCGACGGTGCATCCGGGCCAGCCGGCCGTCCTTCGGGCCGGCGTCGTGGATCATCGCCACCCGCAGGCCGTCGAGCTCCAGCTCCAGGGTCTCCGGGGCGCCCCAGGCCGCCACCTCGGGGCCGTCGTTGTTGCCGAGCACGACGCGTACCGGGGCGAAGGCCGCCAGCTCGTCGAGCACCTCGGGCACGCAGACGTCGCCGGCGTGCAGGATCAGGTCGGCGCCGGCCAGGTGGGCGGCCACGGCGGGCGGGCACGCCTTCCAGAACCTGGGGGCATGGGTGTCGGACACCACGACGACGCGCACACCCCGAGCCTGCCACGCCGCCCGGTCGGCGCGTACGGGGCGGGGCTAGGGTGACGAGATGACCCCCGATGACGCGTCCGCACCCGCCGACCACCCGACCGAGGCGACCCCGACCGAGGCGACCCCGACCGGCGAGGAGGGGGTGGAGGCCGAGGGCACGCTGCTGGAGCAGTCGCAGGCCGCCATCGACGACGCGCACGAGGCCGTCCAGCGCGTGGCCGCTACCGACGCCATCGGCGAGGACGCCACCGGGGCGGGCGAGGTCCCGGCGTTCGCCGACAGCACCGACGACGCCAGCAAGCCCGACCCGGACGACGCCTGACCCCTCTCGGGCAGGATGGGGCCATGAGCTTCGCCTCCCTGTACGCCCACGGGTTCGCCCGGGTCGCGGCCTGCACCACCGACGTCTTCGTGGCCGACCCGGCCCGCAACGCGGCCAGCGTGATCGAGGTGAGCCGGCGGCTGTCGGCCGAGGGCGTCGCCATCGCGGTGCTGCCCGAACTCACCCTGAGCGGGTACGCGGTGGAGGACCTGCTCGGTCAGGACGCCTTGCTGGACGCGGTTCTGGACGGTCTGGCCGCCGTCGTGGAGGCCAGCACCGACCTGCTGCCTGTGATCGTGGTCGGCGCACCGCTGCGGCACCGGGCCCGGCTGTTCAACACCGCTGTCGTCATCCACCGCGGTCGCGTGCTCGGGGTGGTCCCCAAGGTGCACCTGCCCACCTACCGCGAGTTCTACGAACGGCGGCAGTTCGCCTCCGGCCACGGCATCACCGGCGAGGAGATCGCCGTCGCCGGTCAGCAG
>JBMDXL010000491.1:0-5754 GCA_048594465.1 Microlunatus sp.
CCGGACAGGTTGACCAGGATCAGCGGCGGGGTCCCGTCGGGGCGCAGCGGCAGCCGGCGGCCCAGCTTCAGGGCCCCGGCCAGCGCGTGCGCGGACTCGATGGCCGGCAGGATGCCCTCGCTCGTGGTCAGCAGCGCCAGGGCCTCCATGGCCTCGGCGTCGGTGACGGCCTCGTAGTGACCGCGGCCGGTGTGGGCCAGCCACGAGTGCTCGGGACCGACCCCCGGGTAGTCCAGTCCGGCGGAGATCGAGTGCGACTCCTGGGTCTGGCCGTCGGCGTCCTGCAGCACGTAGGTCCGCATGCCGTGCAGCACGCCGATGGCTCCGGCGGAGATGGTGGCGGCGTGCTTGCCCGTCTCCACCCCGTCGCCGCCGGCCTCGAACCCGTACAGGGCGACGCCGGTGTCGGGGATGAAGTCGGCGAAGATGCCGAGCGCGTTGGAGCCGCCGCCGACGCAGGCGGCCACCGCGTCGGGCAGCCGGCCGTAGCGGCTCAGCAGCTGGGCCCGCGCCTCGGTGCTGATGATGCGCTGGAACTCGCGCACCAGCAGCGGGAACGGGTGCGGTCCGGCCACGGTGCCGATCAGGTAGTGGGTGTGCTCGACGGAGGAGACCCAGTCCCGCATCGCGTCGTTCATCGCGTCCTTGAGCGTCTGCGAGCCCGACTCGACGGCGATCACGTCGGCCCCGAGGAGCCGCATCCGGGCCACGTTGAGGGCCTGTCGCTCGGTGTCCACCCGTCCCATGTAGACGGTGCACTCCATCCCGAACAGCGCCGCCGCGGTGGCCGTGGCCACCCCGTGCTGACCGGCCCCGGTCTCGGCGATCACCCGGGTCTTGCCCATCCGGCGGGCCAGCAGGGCCTGGCCGAGGACGTTGTTGATCTTGTGCGAGCCGGTGTGGTTGAGGTCCTCGCGCTTCAGCACGATGGTCGGGGCCACCCCGGAGTCGCAGATCGCGTGCGCGGCGAAGCGCGGCACCTCGGTGACCGGGCTCGGCCGGCCGGTGTAGTCGGCCAGCAGCGCGTTCAGCTCGGTGGCGAAGGCCGGGTCGGCCTGCGCCGCGCGGAACTCCTCCTCCAGCTGCTGCAGGGCCGCGTAGAGCGCCTCCGGGACGAACTTGCCGCCGAACTGGTCGAAGTGACCGGTCGCGTCGGGAAGGATCTGGGTGACCACGGGAATGTTCCTAACGTTGCCGTACGCCGCCGTGCGTGTGCGGCGCACAGGCAAACGTACGCGATGGTGACGAGGGCGGAGCGTGCGTTCAGGACTTGTGCTGGACTTGTCAGGACTTGTGCAGGACCTGTCAGGACTTGTGCAGGGCCGGGTGGGCTCCGGCGGCCACGAGATCGGCCACGCCGGCCCGCGGGTCGCGGCCGGTGACCAGGGCCTCCCCGACCAGCACCACGTCGGCGCCGTTGCGGGCCAGCTCGATCACGTCGTGCGGACCACGGACCCCGGACTCGGCGATCCGGACGATCCCGTCGGGGATCAGCGGGGCCAGCCGGGCGAAGGTGAGCGGGTCGACCTCGAGGGTCTGCAGACTGCGGGCGTTGATGCCGATGACCTTGGCGCCGGCGTCGACCGCGCGCTTGACCTCGTCCGCCGTGTGAGCCTCGACCAGCGGGGTCAGACCGATCGACCGGGCCCGCTCGATCAACGAGGTCAGCTCGTCGTCGGTCAGCGCGGCCACGATCAGCAGCGCGAGGTCGGCACCGTTGGCCCGGGCTTCGAACAGCTGGTAGGAGGTGACGATGAAGTCCTTGCGCAGCACCGGCACCGAGACCGCCAGCCGGACCCGGACCAGGTCGTCGAGGGTCCCGCCGAAGCGACGCTCCTCGGTCAGCACGGAGATGGCGGCCGCGCCACCGGCCTCGTACTGCGCCGCCAGCGCCGCCGGGTCGCTGATGGTGGCCAGCGCGCCCTTGCTCGGGCTGGAGCGCTTGACCTCCGCGATCACCGACACCCCGGGGCCGCGAAAGAGCGGCATCGGGTCCAGGGCGGGGTCGGCGATCTGGACCCGCTCCTTCAGTCGTTCGAGGCTGGTCGTGGCCTGGCGGAGGGCGAGGTCCTCCCGGACCCCAGCGATGATGTCGTCGAGTGCACCCACAGCGCGTGCCGCCTAGACGGCGCCCATTCCCATCTTCTGCAGGACCACGGTGGCGATCAGGGCCACGATCAGCAGCGCGCCGCCGATCCAGAAGATCATCCAGGACCCGAACACCAGTCCCAGGGCGCCGACGATGAACCCGACCAGCGCGATCAGGCTGCCGACCCAGGCGGCCACGGTGCGACCGTGGTGGACGTGCTTGTCGCCGGGTGCCGGTCGGTACTCGTCGACCTCGTAGAACTTCGGCTCTGTGCCGGCCATCTGGTCCTCACTCCTGCCGGGGATCGGGGAACCGTCCCATTGTGACGCCTCCGGCCCCGTCATGCACATCGGGGTCGGGCACCCCGGGATCGTGCGGCTCGGGATCGCCGGTCGGGTCCCGGCCGGCGTCCAGATCCTTCCAGGCCCGGTGCGGGTCCTCGTTCAGGTCCGCGAGCGCGGCGGGGCGCTCGGTCGTCCGGACGAAGCGGTCGGGGCGGGCGGCCCAGCGGGCGGCCCCGACCCAGAGCAGCACGGCTCCCCCGACCACGATCAGCCCGGCCAGGGCGTACAGCCAGGGCCAGACGCTGGTGCTCAGGGCGAACTGGTCGGTCAGACTGACCTGCCGCACCCGGTCGCGGACGGCGGCGGCGTCCGGGGCGGTCTGCAGCGCCCCGGTGGCGATCATCCCGAGTCCGGTGAGCGCCAGCACGACGGCCAGCACCCGCCGGCCGCGTCGGCGCAGCACCAGGACCAGCAGCACCCCGGCCAGCGTGACCGCGGCCAGCGCCTGGCTCAGTCCGCCGGTGGCGTCGGAGCCGCTGAAGCTCACCGCGGCGCCGTCCCCGGCCGCCCGCCACCAGGGCTGGGCGGCGGCCACGAACCCCAGACCGGCCCCGGCCAGCAGGGCGACCAGGGTCGGGCCGCGTCCGGTCAGCCGGTCCAGACGACTCACGACCCGGCCCCCCTCACGGCACGGGCCGGAAGGCCTGGGCGACGGTGATGGCCCGGACGACCGCGGCGGCCTTGTTCTGCGACTCCTGGTCCTCGGTCGGCGGGTGGGAGTCGGCGACGATGCCTCCGCCGGCCTGGACGTACGCGACCCCGTCCCGCAGCAGGGCGGTGCGGATCGCGATGGCGGCGTCGGCGTCGCCGGCCAGGTCGAGATAGCCCACGACACCGCCGTAGAGACCCCGCCGGGACACCTCGAGACCGTCGATGATCTCCATCGCCCGGACCTTGGGGGCGCCCGACAGGGTGCCCGCCGGGAAGGCGGCCAGCACCGCGTCGAGGGCGGTCCGCTGCGGGTCGAGACGCCCGGTCACCGTCGACTCCAGGTGCATGATGTGGCTGTAGCGGCGGACCTCCATGAACTCCACCACCTCCACCGTGCCCGGTCGGCAGACCCGGCCCAGGTCGTTGCGGCCGAGGTCGACCAGCATCACGTGCTCGGCCCGTTCCTTCGGGTCGGCCAGCAGCTCGGCCTCCAGGGCCGCGTCCTCGGCGGGGCTGGCCCCGCGGGGTTTGGAGCCGGCGATCGGGTGGGTGAGCACCACGTCGTCGGACACCGTGACCAGTGCCTCGGGTGAGGAGCCGACGATGTCGAAGCCGTCCAGCCGCAGCAGGTACATGTACGGGCTGGGGTTGGTCAGCCGGAGCATCCGGTACACGTCCAGCGCGTCGGCGGTGGTGTCGACCTCGAACCGCTGGCTGACCACGATCTGGAAGGCCTCCCCGGCCTTGATCTCCTCGACCGCGGCCGACACCGCGTCCTGGAACTCCTCGGGGGTCCGCTGCCGGCGGACCGTCGGCGGCTCGGCCGGGCTGACCGCTACGGGGGCCGGTGGGGTGGGCTCCCCCAGCGCGTGGGTGAGCGCCTCGACCCGGGCCACCGCGTCGGCGTACGCCTCGTCGACCCGGTCGTCGCTGCCGTCGAAGTTGACCGCGTTGGCGATCAACCAGACCTGCTGGTCGCGGTGGTCGAGGACGACCAGGTCGCCGACCACCATCTGCACCAGCTCGGGGATGCCCAGGTCGTCGGGGTTGCTGTCGGGCAGCCGCTCGATCCGCCGGACGACGTCGTAGCCCAGGTAGCCGACCAGACCGGAGGTGAACGGCGGCAGGTCGGGGTCCCGGGGGGTGTGCAGTCGCTGGAGGGTCTCGGCCACGGCGGCCAGCGGGTCGCCCCCGCTCGGCATCCCGGCCGGCACCCGGCCGGTCCAGGTGGCCGCCCCGTCGACCTCGGTGAGGGTGGCCACGGCGTTGACCCCGATGAAGGAGTAGCGCGACCACACCCCCTGCTCGGCCGACTCCAGCAGGAACGTGCCGGGGCGGTTGCCGGCCAGCTTGCGGTAGAGGCCGGTCGCGGTCTCGGTGTCCAGCAGCAGGCGCCGGCGGACCGAGATCACCCGCCGGTCCGGGGCCTGGGCGCGGAACTCCTCCAGCGTGGGCTCGATGACGCCGGTCGGGATCGGTCCGGTCACCGGCCGACCTCCTCGGTGTCGGCGGCGAGCAGGACGCGGGCGTCGAAGCAGGTGTGGTCGCCGGTGTGGCAGGCCGCGCCCTCCTGGTCGACGGCCACCAGCAGGGTGTCGCCGTCACAGTCCAGCCGGACCTGCTTCACCCACTGCCGGTGACCGCTGGTCTCCCCCTTCACCCAGTACTCGTTCCGGGAGCGCGACCAGTAGGTCGCCCGTCCGGTGGTCAGCGTCCGGTGCAGCGCCTCGTCGTCCATCCAGCCCACCATCAGCACCTCGCGGGTGTCCCACTGCTGCACCACAGCGGTCACCAGGCCGGCGGCGTCGCGCTTGAGCTGCGCGGCGATGCCGGGGTCGAGGGCGGTCTGCGGTGCGTCGAGATCGGTCACGCCGCCATTCTCCCCGACGGGCGGGGGTGGGCCGGTCGAGGTTCAGGGCGGCTGGCAGATTTCGATAATCCGCCTCGACAGAGTCGTCGTACGCGAAGTCGGCGCCTGCGGCAGACGGTCGTGCGGCGGATCGTCGACATCCCCCGCCCGACTCCGGGACGGTCGCCGTTTCGGCACGACCCGTCACGACCTCGCCCGACCGCACCCGCGTACGGGCCCGTCGGACGACGCTGGATGGCGTGGGTCCACGGTCGGCCGTCTAGCATGGCTCCTCGTGACCTTTGCCAAGTCGGAGCGTGCCGCTCTGTGCGACCTCTTCGATGACCGCGGCCCCGACGCCCCGACCCTGTGCGAAGGCTGGCTGACCCACGACCTCGCCGCCCACCTGTGGATCCGGGAGACCGACCCGATCGGTGTCTCCGGGATGGTGGCCAAGCCGCTGTCCGGTCTGCTGGACCGGCGGAGGGCCGAGGTGAAGCAGCGTTGGGAGTTCGCCGAGCTGGTGGACCGGATCCGCAACGGTCCCGGTCGGTTCTCCGTCTTCGCCCTGCCCGGCGTGGACGAGCCGGCCAACACCACCGAGTACTTCGTGCACCACGAGGACGTCCGCCGGGCCGGCGACCACCCCGCCTCTCCGCGCGAGCTGGACGCCGAGATCGAGGACTGGATGTGGCGGCGGCTGAAGCTCCTCGGCCGGGCCTTCTTCCGTCGGGCCCAGGTCGGGGTCGTGCTCGAGCGCGCCGGGACCGCGGACCAGTACGAGCCGGACGCGATCCGGGCCGTCTCCGGCGCGACCATCG
>JBMDXL010000492.1:0-1868 GCA_048594465.1 Microlunatus sp.
GCCCGTCACCTACTTCTTCGACGACGCCCAGGCCCGACGCCTGGAGGAACAGCTGGACGCCCTGGTGGCCATCCGCAGCGCGAGCGTGCGCGGCATCGTCGCCCGCAGCGTAGGAGTCAGCGACGCGGGACTGGCCAGCCTTGCCGCGATCCTGGAGCAGCTGCGACGGATGGAAGGCCTCGACACCTTCGTCGACCCTCCCGTCGAGCAGCATGAGCCCACGACGTCCCGGCGACGCGCCAGTGCCTCGCCCGACCGCGACGAGGACTAGGGATCTCATCTCTCAACTCCAGTCTTTCAACTGACGTACAATCTAATTTATAGTTCTGGCATCTCGTTCTCGGGACTCGCGGTGTCCTCACAGCCCGCGTGGACCCTGCAGCCGTCAGGAGGTGCCGGCCGTGTCGGCTTCCGTCCCTCTGTGCACCGGTCATCCGTCGACCGCCGCGGGCCGGTAGCCCATGCGATCACGTCCTGGGCTCACGATCGGCCTCGCGCTCGGGCTTCCGCTGGTCCTGATCTTCTCGCTGCTCGTGTTCCTCGTGCTCACCGAACCCGAGGACTGCCTGCCCGCTGACCTTCCCGGCATCGACGTGCCTGCCGAGCCGGTCGCAGTAACCACTCGTGCACCGCTCGCTGCCCGGGTCGCGAGCTGGAACACCCTGTTCTCCAACTCCCCCGGCCGGGTCCTCGACGGTCTGCAGACCGTGGCCGGGACCGCCGATGTCATCGGCGTGCAAGAACTGTCCTCACCCAGCCGCCGTACCGCCGCCGCGCACGTGATGGCCAAGAAGGGCTGGGCGGTCTCCGACGGCAACAACGCCGTCCAGATCTTCTACAACGCCGGCAAGTACAAGCTCCTGGCGCAGGGCTCGGAGAAGGTCATCGACGTGGTGCGGATCGAGTCCGGCACCGCCGGCACCTCGATCGGGCCGAAGTCGGTGCAGTGGGTCCAACTTCAGGACCGGGCCACCGGCGGAGTCTTCTTCGTGGTCAACCACCACCTCGTGCCCGACATCGACCGCAAAGGGCACCCCCGGCCCGGCGCCCCGAAACGGCTCGAGGTGTACCGGACACAGATGGCCGCCATGCTGTCGGTCGTCGCGAAACTCCGGCCCTACGGCCCCGTCGCGGTCACCGGCGACCACAACGTCGACGCCCGCGCCGACCAGAAGGTCAAGAACCCGACCTTCCCGTACATGCTGATGCGCAGCGCCGGCCTGACCTCCAACTGGTCAACCCTCGGCGCGCCCAAAGCAGGCACCCAGACCAGCGGCCGCCGCCTCATCGACTACGTCTGGCTGACCCGGTCCCCCGGCCGGTTCACCGCGCAGAAGATCCTCGGCGCCTACGGCTCCGACCACCACGCCGTCGTCGCCGCCTTCGCCAGCGGCACCACCAGCGCTGCCCCGAACCCCGCCAGCGCTGTCCCCCAGCCCTCCCCGGCCGCTCTTCCGGCCAGTCTCACCGTGCCCGGCTGGAAGCTCGACGCCGAGCAGGTCACGATCGCCGCCACCGCCATCGAGGTCGGCAAGGAGTTCAGCATCCCCGAACGGGGCTGGGTCGACGCCATCGCCTACGGGATGCAGGAGTCCGGTCTGCGGAACCTGCCCGGTGGTGACCGGGACTCCGTCGGCTGGCAACAGCAACGACCCTCCGCCGGCTGGGGCACCGACGCCCAGATCCGCGACGTCCGCCTGGCCACCATGGCGTTCTACGGCGGCGCCACCCACACCAGCAACCGCGGCCTGGTCGACGTCGACGGCTGGCAGCAGATGTCGATCGCCGAAGCCGCGCAGGCCGTCCAGGTCAGCGCCTTCCCCTCCGCGTACGCCAAGCACGAGGCCGCGGCCCGCGCCATCGTCGCC
>JBMDXL010000493.1:0-2647 GCA_048594465.1 Microlunatus sp.
GATGGCGTCCCGGACCCGCGCGGCCGTGGCCGCCGACACCGGGCGGGGGCCACCGTTGACCACGTAGCTGACCACCGCGGTGCTCACCCCGGCCAGCCGGGCCACGTCGTTGCGGGTCGCCCCCGCGCGGGACCGGACCGCTTCGTGTGCTGTCATCGAGGGGCCTTCCATGGTGCGCTACCCGGGCAAACCGTACACCCTCGACTTCGGAGCGAAAAGGCTCGTACGAAACGAGAAGAGCCCTTGACGCCTGGAAATCTACGCGGGTAGCGTTGGAGCATCGCCGGAGGTCGCCGCCAGGCACGCCGACCTCCTCCACCCACTCTCTTCCAGGGAAGTCACCGTCATGCCCTTCTCCATCGCCATGATCGGCGCCGGTCAGTTCGCCGGCTCCTTCGCCCACCTCTTCGACCTCCACCCCGGGGTGACGAAGGTGTACGCCACCGACATCGTGTCCGAGCGGGCCGACGAGCTGGTCGCCCGCTACGGACTGGCGGGCACCTTCGCGTCCTTCGAGGACGTGCTGGCCAGCCCCGACGTCGACGCCGTGGCGATCTTCACCCAGCGCTGGACCCACGGGCCGCTGGTGGTGCAGGCGCTCCGGGCCGGCAAGCACGTCTACTCCGCGGTCCCGATGGCGATCAGCGCCGAGGAGATCGGGCAGATCATCGAGGCGGTACGGGAGACCGGGCTGACCTACATGATGGGGGAGACCAGCCACTACAACCCGGCTGTGGTCTACGCCCGCGACATGATCGCCGAGAAGGCGTTCGGCCGGCTCTTCTACGCCGAGGGCGACTACGTCCACGACATGGACCTGGGCTTCTACGACGCCTACAAGTACTCCGGCGGCGACAACTGGAAGGCCACCGCCTCCTACCCGCCCATGCTCTACCCGACCCACTCCATCGGCGGCATCCTGGGCGCCTGGGACACCCACGCCACGAGCGTGTCGGCGATCGGCGTGGTCGACGACCGCGGCGACGGCGTGTTCGACCGCGAGGTCAGCATGTTCGACAACGACTTCTCCAACATGTCGGGTCTGTTCGAGGTGGCCGGCGGCGGCTCCTTCCGGGTCAACGAGTTCCGTCGGGTCGGCTTCCCGTCCCACATCCGGGAGTCGCGGTTCCGCTGGTTCGGCACCGAGGCCAGCTTCGAGGAGATGACCACCACCGCGTACCGGCAGGACAAGACGGGCGTCACCGACGTCTCCGAGCAGGTCGAGCCGCGCAAGGCGACCGAGGAGGAGCTGGCCGAGCTGACCGACGTCAGCCCGACGCTGCGGGACGCGTTCCTGTCCGGGCTCGCGCCCGCGCACGACGCCTCGCGGTTGCCGGCCGAGTTCGCCGGTGCCCCGAACGGACACGAGGGTGCGCACCACTTCCTGGCCGACGACTTCGTCACCGCGGTGAACAACGGCAGCCTGCCGCCGGTCAACGCGTGGCAGGCCGCCCGCTACACCCTGCCCGGGGTGTACGCCCTCGAGTCGGCCCGCCGTGGCGGCGAGCGCCTGACCATCGAGGACTTCGGGGACGCCCCAGCCTGAGATCGCAGCAACGGAGGGAGTTGGCACCGATGTCGGTGACAACTCCTTCCGTACGCGCAGGACCCTGGCACCGCCGACCCGAGGGGCACCGATGACCGACGACCTGACCGCCGCGGCGGCCGAGACCGGACGACTCTGGTTGCGGGCGCTGGACGAGCTGGACCCTCGTCACGCTGACAGCGCCTGGTCGGCCAAGGCCCAGGAGCTGGCACTGGCTCTGCGCACGGCGGCCGCGGACGAGGACTCACTGGTGTCGTTGATCAACCAGGCGCTGGTGCTCCAGCAGTTCCTGCTCGAGGTGGCCTGCCGGCCGGCCGGTGCCGGCGACCGCCGCGCGATCGTGCACCAGGCCGCAAGGCTGTTGGCGGAGGATACGAGATTCGAACTCGTGAGGGCGTGAACCCAACCCGCTTTCCAAGCGAGCGCCATAGGCCTCTAGGCGAATCCTCCGCGCGGAACCTTACCCGGATCGACCCGGGCGCGCGAAACCGCCGCGGTCGACGACCCGCCACGGTCTCGACGGGCGGCGCCGCCGGGCCCGGGTCGGGCGCGTGAGATCGACCACGACGAGGTGTTTTGTCACACGGTCGCCACACGGCGTCTCTACGCTCTGCCGTGCGTTCCCTCGGGAGCGCCCCGACAGATCGACTGAGATGCACACACGGAGTGACTGACATGGCTTTGAAGATCACCACCAAGGGCGACACCACCAAGATCCAGTTCGTCCTGCCCGACGACGCGACCGCCGGACCCGTCTCCGCGGTCGGCACCTTCAACGACTGGACGCCGGGCAAGCACAAGCTGGTCAAGCGCAGCAACGGCACCCGAAGCGTGACCGTCGCGGTGCCCGCGGGCGAGGAGATCGCCTTCCGCTACCTGGCCGACGGTGGCGTCTGGTTCGATGACGAGGACGCGCACGTGATCACCGACCAGGGCTCCCGGGTCACCGCCTGAGTCTCGCCCGCCGCGGGCGGCCGGTGACCCCTCGCGCGATCTGTACACTGGTCGCCGGTCCCCCGCGTGGCGATACCTCGCCCAACTCCCCCAGGGTCGGAAGACAGCAAGGGTAAGTGAGCTCTTTCGGGTGCGCGGGGGACTCTT
>JBMDXL010000494.1:0-1691 GCA_048594465.1 Microlunatus sp.
TCGAAGTCGTCCTGCTGACCGGTCTCCACCAGCAGCGGGATCACGTGCACGACCACCGCGTCGGGGCCGGCGGCGGACTCGATCGCGGCCGCCCGCGCCCGTACGGCGGGGTGGATGATGGCCTCGAGCTCCCGGCGGGCCTGCGGATCAGCGAACACCACGGCGCCCAGGGCGGCGCGGTCCAGCGCGCCGTCGGCCGTGAGCACCTCGCGCCCGAAGCGGTCCACCACGGCGGCCAGCCCGGTCGTGCCGGGTTCGACCACCTCCCGGGCCAGCAGGTCGGCGTCGATCACCACCGCGCCCCGCTCGGCCAGGGCGTCGGAGACCGCGGTCTTGCCCGATGCGATCCCCCCGGTCAGTCCCACGCGCAGCACGACGGAAGGGTACGGGGAGGGCGAACCGGGACATCACCAGGACCGGGCAGCGGCTCGAGGACCCACGCCCGCCCCCGGGCGGCCGGGCGGATCGGACGGGGCCGCAGACGCCGAACGGCCCCCGCGCGCCGGAGCGCACGGGGGCCGTCAGGTCGATCAGACGAGCGGGTCGATCAGGCGCCGCCGCCGGTGAGCTTCTCCCGCAGGGCCTGCAGGGCCTCGTCGGACGCCAGCGAACCCTCGGGCACCGCCGACGACGACGAAGCCGCGGGGCGGCTGTCGCTGGTCGACGACGAGTACGACGCGGAGTTGGCGGTGCTGGCCGCGGCGGTCGCCTCGTTGGCGGCCTCCTCGACCTGCTTCTTGTGCGCCTCCCAGCGCTGATGAGCCTCGGCGTACTGGGTCTCCCAGGCCGCGCGCTGCTCCTCGTAGCCCTCGAGCCACTCGCCCGACTCGGGGTCGAAGCCGTCGGGGTAGAGGTAGTTGCCCTGGTCGTCGTAGCTCGCCGCCATGCCGTACAGCGTGGGGTCGAACTCCTCGGCGTGAGCGTCCACACCCTCGTTGGCCTGCTTCAGCGACAGCGAGATCCGGCGACGCTCGAGATCGATGTCGATGATCTTGACCATGACGTCGTCGTTGACCTGGACGACCTGCTCCGGGATCTCGACGTGACGCTCGGCCAGCTCGGAGACGTGCACCAGACCCTCGATGCCCTCCTCCACGCGGACGAACGCACCGAACGGCACCAGCTTGGTGACCTTGCCGGGCACGATCTGCCCGATCTGGTGGGTCCGGGCGAAGGCCTGCCACGGATCCTCCTGGGTCGCCTTCAGCGACAGCGAGACACGCTCGCGGTCCATGTCGACGTCCAACACCTCGACGGTGACCTCCTGGCCCACCTCGACCACCTCGGAGGGGTGGTCGATGTGCTTCCAGGACAGCTCGGAGACGTGCACCAGGCCGTCGACGCCACCCAGGTCCACGAAGGCACCGAAGTTGACGATCGAGGACACGACACCCTTGCGGATCTGCCCCTTCTGGAGCTGGGTGAGGAAGTTCTGGCGCACCTCGGACTGGGTCTGCTCCAGCCACGCACGACGGGACAGGACCACGTTGTTGCGGTTCTTGTCCAGCTCGATGATCTTGGCCTCGAGCTCCTGGCCGACGTACGGCTGGAGGTCGCGGACGCGACGCATCTCGACGAGCGAGGCGGGCAGGAAGCCGCGGAGACCGATGTCCAGGATCAGGCCGCCCTTGACGACCTCGATCACCGAACCGGTGACGACGCCGTCCTCCTCCTTGATCCGCTCGATCGTG
>JBMDXL010000495.1:0-2940 GCA_048594465.1 Microlunatus sp.
TCGCAGCCGACCTGGACGTGCTGGCCAACGCGGGTCTCCCGGCGGCGATGGCGGCCGCGGTCACCCGGTCGCTGGCGCACGGGGCCGCGGAGCTCGGGCAGCTGCTCGCCCCGGGCCTGCCGACCGGGGACCGCCCGGTCGTGATCAGCCCGCCCAGTGCGCTGCTGGCCCTGCCCTGGCCGTTGCTGCCGGCCCTGGCGGGCCGGCCGGTGACGGTCACGCCCTCGCTGAGCGGGTGGCACCGGGCTCAGCAGGCACTGCGGTCCCGGACGACCGTCGACGGCCAGGCCACGAGGTGGTCGGTGACGGCCGTGGCCGGCCCGGGGCTGCTCCGGGCGCGGGCCGAGGCGGCGACCGTGGCTGCCACCTGGTCTGCGTACGCGGACGCCGTGCACCTCCCCGCCGCCAGCTCGGCGGACCTGCTCGACGCGATGGCGAGCGAACGCGTGGTGCACGTCGCCGCGCACGGCGTGCACCGCGGCGAGAACCCGATGTTCTCCTCGCTGTCCCTGACCGGCGGCCCGCTGTTCGCCTACGAGCTCGACCAGCGGGGACGGGTGCCCGAGCACGTGGTGCTGTCCGCCTGCGACGTCGGACGCAGCACCGTCCGGGCCGGCGAGGAGGCGCTGGGCCTGACCAGCGTCCTGCTCCAGCTGGGCACCACGGGCGTCGTCGCCGGGGTCGCGCGGGTGCACGACGACGCCGCCGCGGAGGTGATGGAGGGCTACCACGGACAGCTCGCCCGCGGCCGGGACGCCGCCGAGTCTCTCCTGCTGGCCGCCGGCCAGGTCGGGGTGCCCAGCCCGTTCGTCTGCTTCGGGGCGGCGTGGCGGCCCTGAGGACCGGACCGTCGTCGGTCCCGGATCCGACGGTGCGAGGATGGTGGCACTTGTTCACCCACAACCACACTGAGGTGGAACTTCGTGCCCGATCGATCCACGAACCCGTTGCGTGTCGCCGTCGTCGGCGCCTGGCACGTGCACGCCGGCGACTACGCCCGGCGGACCCTGGAGCACCCCGACACCGAGCTGGTCGCCGTCTGGGACGACGACGGTGAGCGCGGGGCGGCGCTCGCCACCGACGTCGGGGCGGCCTTCACCGACGACCTCGACGCCCTGCTGGCCCGGTCCGACGTCGACGCGGTGACCGTCACCACCGAGACCTCCGTCCACCGCGACGTCATCGGCCGGGCGATCGCGGCGGGCAAGCACGTCTTCACCGAGAAGCTGCTGGCCCCCACGGTCGAGGAGGCCGAGCAGATCCTGGCCGCGGCGCGGGACACCGGTCGCCAGGTGGTGGTCTCCCTCCCCCGGCTCTACCACGGCTACACCACGGCGATCGCCGACGTGCTCGACTCCGGCGAGCTCGGCCGGCTGACGTACGCCCGGGTGCGGCTGTCCCACGACGGGGCCACCGCGGGATGGCTGCCCGAGCGCTTCTTCGACCCGGCCACCGCCATCGGCGGTGCCCTGACCGATCTCGGCTGCCACCCGGTCTACCTGGTCCAGCGGATCCTCGGCAGCAGCCCGGCGACCGTGGCCGCCACCTACCGCTCGCTGACGGGCCGGGCCGTCGACGACCACGCCGTGGTCACGGTCGGGTACGACGACGGCGCCATCGGGGTGATCGAGGCCGGCTTCGTCAGCGCCAACCCCTTCACCATCGAGGTGTTCGGCACCGAGGGGAGCCTGACCTACTCCGACGCGACCGGTGAGCTGCTGCTCAGCGACGCCAAGGGCCGGAACTGGCACGCCGCCCCGGTGCCCGCCGACGCCCCGGACGCGTACGACCGCTGGGTGGACGCCATCCACAGCGGGACCGAGGTCACCGACAACCTGGACCGGGCCGTGGAGCTGACCCGGCTGGTGGTGGCGGCCCACGAGGCAGCCGCCACCGGCAGGGTCCTCGACTACGCCTGACACCCCGGCCGGTCCGCCGCCGTCACCACCACCACCAGCACCAGCACCAGAGCCGAGAACAGCTCGACCCACCCCTCACGAGGAGCAGCGCAGCGCCATGATCAGAGTCGGACTCATCGGCGGCGGCGGCATCGCCTCCGCCCACATCCGCGGCTACACGACCCACGCCGACCGCATCGCCGTCACCGCGATCGCCGACGCGGTCCCCGCCACGGTGGAGCAACGGGTCGCCGAGCTGGGGGCCCGCGGCTACGGCGACTACCGGGAGATGATCGCTGCCGGAGACCTCGACGCCGTCGACATCTGCCTCCCCCACCACCTGCACGCCGACGCCATCGTGGCGGCGGCGGAGGCCGGTCTGCACATCCTGTGCGAGAAGCCGCTGTGCCTGACCCCCGACGAGGCCACCCGGGTGCAGCGGGCCGTCGCCGACGCCGGGGTCACCCTGATGTGCGCGCACAACCAGCTGTTCCTGCCCGCGGTGGCCGCCGCCAAGGAGGTGCTGGACTCCGGCCGTCTCGGCCGCGTCTGGGAGGTGCGCACCACCGACTGCTTCCACAACGACTTCGACCCGGCGAACATGGGCTGGCGGGCGAGTGCGGCCACCAGCGGCGGCGGGGAGCTGATCGACACCGGCTACCACCCGACGTACCTGATGCTGCACCTGGCCGGATCGGTCCCGGTGGAGGCCGCCGCCATGCTCTCCACCCACCGGCTCACCTTCGCCGAGGGCGAGGACTCCGCCCAGGTCGTCGTCCGCTTCGAGAACGGGGCGGTCGGCACGCTGTGGACCAGCTGGGCCTACGACCCACCGGAGATCACGGAGAGGTTCTCGGTGGTCGCCGAGCACGGCACCCTGCACAGCGACGGCACCAGCCTGCACGTCCGCCTCCGCGGTGGCGAGACGACCTCCACCTCGTACGAGCCGGTGGACACCTTCGTGGCCGAGATCGGTCACTTCGCCGACGCCCTGGCCGGCGGGACCAAGCCGCTGCACACCGAGAAGGAGGGCCTCGAGGCT
>JBMDXL010000496.1:0-8379 GCA_048594465.1 Microlunatus sp.
CGGTCTGGCCCGCGCGCACGGCGGCGACCTGGTCTGCCGGGAACGGCAGGGCGGCGCCGCCTTCGCACTGACTCTGCCCCGGACGGGCTGACGCGACCTCCCGCGCACCGTCGGTCGGCCCGACTAGGGTCGGGCGGGTGAGCAGGATCGACGAGACCTTCGCGGCGCTACCGCTGCGTGCGCTGGCCGATGCGGCGCTGTCCCGGGCCCGCGACCTCGGCTGTCGTCACGCCGACGTGCGCGTCGTCCGGACGCTGCTGTCCCGCCGCAGCTTCCGCGACCGCGACCTGGAGTCCGGCAGCGACACCGAGAACCTGGGGCTGTCGGTCCGGGTCGTGCACGACGGCGTGTGGGGTTTCGCGGCGGGCATCACCTTGACGCCGGACGCCGCCGCTGCCCTGGTCGACCGGGCCGTGGCCACCGCGAAGGTGTCCCGGCCGCTCACGCCGCACCGGGTCGAGCTGGCCGACGAGCCGGTCCACGCCGACGTCGAGTGGGTCTCGGCGTACGAGGTGAACCCGTTCGCGGTGCCCGACGCCGACCGCAACCAGCGGCTGCTGGAGCTCAGCGGCCGGCTGCTCGACGCGGACGGGGTCAGCCACACCAGCGCCGGTCTGAGCCTGGTGCAGGAGAACACCTTCTTCGCCGACCTGGCCGGCACGAGCACCCTGCAGCAGCGGGTCCGGCTGATGCCGAGTCTCACCGCCATCAGCGTCTCCGACGCCGGCTTCGCCACCATGTCCAGCATCGCCCCGCCCGTCGGGCGCGGCTGGGAGTACCTGACGGGCACCGGCTGGGACTTCGACGCCGAGGTCGACGAGCTGCCGTCGTTGCTGGCCGAGCACGTCGCGGCCCCGTCGGTGGAGGCGGGCACCTACGACCTGGTGGTCGACCCGACCAACCTCTGGCTGACCATCCACGAGTCGATCGGTCACGCCACCGAGCTCGATCGCGCGCTGGGCTACGAGGCGGCGTACGCGGGCACGTCGTTCGCCACCGTCGACCAGCTCGGCACGCTGCAGTACGGCAGCCCGGTGATGACCGTGACCGGTGACCGGACCGTCGAGCACGGCCTCGCCTCGGTCGGTTACGACGACGAGGGCGTGGCCGCGCAGCAGTTCGACATCATCCGCGACGGGGTGCTGGTCGGCTACCAGCTCGACCGGCAGATGGCGGCCCTGCGCGGCCTGGACCGCTCCAACGGCTGCGCGTACGCCGACTCCGCCGGCCACATCCCGATGCAGCGGATGCCGAACGTCTCGCTCCAGCCCGATCCCGCGGGGCCGTCCACCGACGAGCTGATCGCCGGTGTGGAGCGCGGGATCTACGTGGTCGGCGACAAGTCGTGGTCGATCGACATGCAGCGCTACAACTTCCAGTTCACCGGGCAGCGGTTCTTCCGGATCGAGAACGGCCGGCTGGCCGGGCAGCTCAAGGACGTCGCCTACCAGGCCACCACGACCGACTTCTGGGGATCGATGGAAGCGGTCGGCGGCCCCGGGACGTACCGGCTCGGCGGGGCCCTCAACTGCGGCAAGGGTCAACCCGGTCAGGTCGCACCGGTCTCCCACGGCTGTCCGTCCGCCCTGTTCCGCGGGGTCAACATCCTCAACACCCAGACCGAGGGAGGTCAGTCGTGACGCGCGCAGCCGAGCTGGTCGAGCAGGCCCTGGCCGCCGCCCGGCGGCCCACCGTGGCGTACGTGACCGAGCGGGCCGAAGCCAACCTCCGCTGGGCCGGCAGCGCCCTGACCACCAACGGGGAGATGACCAGCACCGAGCTGACCGTGGTGGCCACCGCAAACGTGGACGGCGGGACCGCCGTCGGCACGGTGAGCCAGCAGGTCACCGACGCCTCCCAGGTGAGGGCCCTGGTGGCCGCCGCCGAGGCCGCCGCGCAGGCCTCGCCGCCGTCGCCCGACGCCGCGCCCCTGGTCGAGCCGTGGGGGGCCGCGGACGACTTCGGTGACGCCCCGGCAGGCACCACCGTCGACGTGCTGGACGACGTCGCCCGTGGCCTGGGTCAGGCCTTCCGGGAGGCCGCCGGTCGTGACCAGCGGCTGTACGGGTTCGCCGAGCACATCGTCACCACCACCTACCTGGGCAGCAGCACGGGTCTGCGGCTGCGCGGCGTGCAACCGACCGGGCGGCTGGAGCTCAACGGCAAATCCGCCGACGGGGCCCGCTCCGCCTGGGTCGGTGCCGCCAGCCGGGACTTCACCGACGTCGACGTGGCCGCCCTGACCGAGGAGCTGGCCACGCGGCTGGGCTGGGCCGAGCGCCGGGTCGATCTGCCTCCCGGCCGCTACGAGACGCTGCTGCCGCCCGGCCCGGTGGCCGATCTGATGATCTACGCGTACTGGTCGGCCAGCGCCCGCGACGCCGAGGAGGGCCAGAACGCGTACGCCACCCCGGGTGGGGGCACCCGGATCGGCAGCCGGATGTCGGACCTGCCGCTGCGGCTGTTCTCCGACCCGGCCCGCCCCGGTCTGGAGTGCCTGCCGTTCGTCGACTTCGGGTCCGGCGCCGACGGCACCTCGTTCACCGCGGACGCCGGTCACCGGATCGCCGCCGTGGACTGGATGCGCGACGGGGTGTGGAACGAGCTGATCCGCAACCGCGCCTGGGGCGCCAGGACGGAGCGCCCCGCCACCCCGCCGCCGGACAACCTGATCCTCGACGGCGGCGGCGCAGCCTCGCTGGACGAGATGGTCGCCCGCACCGAGCGGGGGCTGCTGCTGACCTGCCTGTGGTACATCCGCGAGGTCGACCCGGAGCGGCTGCTGCTCACCGGTCTGACCCGGGACGGGGTCTACCTGGTCGAGGACGGCCAGGTCACCGGGGCGGTCAACAACTTCCGCTTCAACGAGTCCCCGCTGGAGCTGCTGGGCCGGATCACCGAGGTCGGCCGCACCGAGAAGGTGCTGTGCCGGGAGTGGAACGACTTCTTCAACCGCACGGAGATGCCTCCGATCCGGGTGCCCGACTTCAACATGTCGACGGTCTCGCAGGCCAGCTGACCGAGCGTCACCACGCGGTCTGGCCCGAGGTCACCGGGGCCCCATGACCGGGCGCCGGTCGTCGACCGATACGCCCGCATCCGTGCGTCGTCCGACCACGGTCGGCACCCTGACGCGCGACGAGCGCCCTGGGTCGTCTGTCAGTGCCCCCGGCTATGGTCCGGGCATGGCTGAGAAGAAGGGCAAGGGCAGCGCGACTGCCAAGAAGGCGAACGCCAAGGCGTCGAAGGAGGGCAAGAAGAACCCGCGGACGTCCTCCGCCGCACAGGCCGAGCTGGGCAAGAAGGGTGGGAAGACGAAGAAGAAGAAGAGCGGGAAGAAGTAGCCCGTCCCGGTGGTCAGTCCCGCGCGTCGAGCCGCGCCGCGACGTCGGCGGGGAAGCCGCCGGTGGCGATGGGGCTCCACCGCGTCGGCGTGATCCTGATCAGCGACTTGTTCTGCAGACGCATTGCCGCGCGGTACTCGTCCCAGTCGGAGTGCTCACCGGCGATGCAGCGGAAGTAGTCGACCAGGGCGTCCTCGGCCTCCGGCATGTGCAGCACCTCGGCGTCGCCGTCGACCTGCACCCACGGGCCGTCCCACTCGTCGGAGAGGACGCACACCGAGACTCGCCGATCGCGTTCGGCGTTGACCGCCTTGGCCCGGCCGGGGTAGCTGGAGATGACCAGGCGGCCCTCGGGATCGACGCCACCGGAGACGGGAGACAGCTGCGGTCGACCGTCCCGGCGGGTGGTGCCGAGCAGGAAGTGGTGTCGGGGCCGGACGAAGTCCAGCAGCTCGGCCAGCTCGACAGCGGTGTTGGTGGCGACGGATCTGCCCATGCGACGACCCTACGCCGTGACGGCGACGGCCGAGCCCTGATCCGCGCCTCGCCGTTGAGACGCGGACCAGGTAGCCGGATGGCCGCCGGTGGGCAGGAGGTCAGGGGGCGCGCTGGGGTCCGGTCGGGTGGTCGGTCGTCACCGGTCCGCCCACCACGTCGGGCCGGACGATCACCCGGACCGTGGTGGTCAGGGCGACGTCGGAGACCACGTTGACCGCGGTCAGGGTCACCGGTGACTGGGCCGGTCCCTCCACCGGCGTACCGGCGATCGTGGCCGTGCCGTCGCCGTTGTCGGTGAAGCCGAGCCCGGCCGGCAGGTCGCCCTCGGCGGCCAGACCGGGCGCCGGGAAGCCGGCGGCGCGGACGGTCAGGCTGGTGAACTCGCCGGCGACGAAGCTCAGCGGCCCGCGATCCAGGAACACCGGGCCCTGCTGGACGGTCACCGTCAGCGGCTCGGTGGTGGACCCGGACGCGTTCTGGGCCGTGACCGCGACCGTCGTGCTGCCGGCCGGTCCGGTCGGGGTGCCCTCGACCGTGGCGCTCCCGTCGCCGTGCACCACCAGCCGCAGCCCGGGCGGCAGCCGGTCGACCCCGATCGCCGGCAGCGGGTCACCGTCGGCCTCGATCACGTACGAGGTCCCGGCCCGGCCGAGCACGAAGTCCGGCGACGACGGCAGCGTCAGGGTCGGGTCACCCGGCGCGGACGCGTACGGCGCCGCCTCGGCCACCAACGGTCCCCCAGGCAGACCCGCCGACCCGGCCACACCCACCGACCCGAGCAGACCGACCAGGCCGAGCAGGACGGCCGCCAGCCGCACCGGTCGCCGCGAGCGCGGCGGGTGGGCTGAGGGCATGGTGGACTCCGGGAGATCGACGGCGATACCGACGATCGTGAACCGCTTTCCCGCCGGGGACAACACCTCGGCTGAGATCGAGGGCGCGCGTGAGTGAATCGTTATCATCGCCGGTGCCCGGGCGCGGTGCTCGCGAGGGCGCTCGTCCACCGGTCCGAGCAGACCGGTTCAGGCGCCCGCGGCCTCGCCGTCCAGGCCGTCGAGCGCCTCGAACTCGTCGTCGGTCCCGTCGCCCGGCGCGTACGCCACCACCCCGCGCCGCATCGCCCGGACCACCGCCCGCGCGGTCTCCCGGACGGGTCCTGGCCCGGCCGCGTCGGCCACCTGCCCGGCGAAGTCGAGCACTTGGCGCACCCACCGGACGAAGTCGCCCGCGGTCAGGTGGCCCTCCGCGAGGACGGCGGCGAGGGGACGGCCCGAGGCCCAGCCGTACGCGCACTGGCTGAACCCGATGTCCGGCTCCGACCCGCGGGGCAGGCGGTTGTCCCGCTCCACCAGCGACACCTCCCGCCAGATCCGGCGGACCCGGGTCATCGCCTCCTCGCTGACGCCGTCGGGCATCCGGGGCTTCCGCCACTGGTCGTCGCTGCGCCGGGACTCGTAGACCAGGGAGGCGAGCACCGCGGCCAGCTGCGGCGGGGTCAGGTCGTCGAACACCCCCGACCGGATGCACTCCGCGGCCACGAGGTCCAGCTCGGCGTAGATGCGGGCCAGCATCCGCCCCTCCCGGGTGACGTCGTCCCCGGTCTCGCCCCCGAGGTAGCCCAGCGAGCCGAGCACCGTGCAGATCTTGTCGAAGTGGGTGGCGATGGTGTTGGTCCGCGTCGACACCTTGGCCTGAGCCCGCTCGTTCTCCCGCTCCAGCCGGAGCGCCCGCTCGGCGTAGCGGGCGTGCACCTCGCGGTCCGGGCAGGTGTGGCAGGGGTGCCGCCGCAGCCGGTCGCGCAGGTCGTCGATCTGCTCGGCCTTCTCCTCGCTGATCGGTCCGCTGCGGTAGCGCTGCGGGTTCAGGTCGATCTCGGCGAGCTTGGAGCGGAAGGCGGCGCCGAGGTTGCGGCGGGACGCCGGCTCCTTGGGGTTGAACTGCTTGGGCACCCGCATCCGTCCGGCCACGGCCGGCGGGGTCGGGAAGTCGACCAGGGACAGCCGGCGGATGTGGCGGTCCTCGGTCAGCACCAGCGGCCGCGGGTTGTCCCGGTCCCCGGTCCGGGTGTCGGGGTCGATGACCACCGCCCAGCCCTGGTTCTTGCCGCTCGGTACCCGGATGATGTCGCCCGGCACCAGGGTGAGGAGCAGCTGGGTGGCCTCGGCACGTCGGTCGGCGCTGCGCTCCCGGCTGGCTTCGGCCTCGGTCGCACCGATCTCGGCGCGCAGGCGCGCGTACGCCTGGTAGTCACCGCGGTCGCACGCCGCCCGTCCCCACAGCTCGGCCAGCGCCTCGGTGTTGCGGCTCAGCGAGCGGGACAGCCCGACCACCGACCGGTCGGTCTGGAACTGGGCGAACGACTGCTCCAGCAGCGACCGGGCCCGATCCCGGCCGACGGCGCCGACCAGGTTGACGGCCATGTTGTACGTGGGAGAGAACGAGCTCTTCAGCGGGTACGTGCGTCGCGAGGCCAGTCCGGCGACGGCCCGCGGGTCCAGGCCCGGCTGCCAGACCACCACCGCGTGCCCCTCGACGTCGATGCCCCGCCGACCGGCCCGGCCGGTCAGCTGGGTGTACTCCCCCGGCGTGATGTCGGCGTGGGTCTCGCCGTTGTACTTGACCAGCTTCTCCAGCACCACGCTGCGGGCCGGCATGTTGATGCCCAGGGCCAGGGTCTCGGTGGCGAAGACCACCTTGACCAGCCCCTTCACGTACGCCTCCTCGACCGCCTCCTTGAAGGCGGGCAGCATCCCGGCGTGGTGGGCGGCGATCCCGCGCTGCAGGGCCTCGACGAACCGGTCGTAGTCCAGGGCCCGCAGATCGGCCGCGGTCAGACCCGCCACGTGCCGGTCGGCGATCCCGGCCAGCACGGCCCGCTCGTCGGCGGAGGTGAGCCGGAGCCCGGAGCCGAGCAGCTGGCCGACGGCGGCGTCGCAGCCGGCCCGGGAGAAGATGAAGACGATCGCCGGCAGCAGCGCCTCGGCGTCCAGGGCGGTGACCAGGTCGGCCCGGGAGGCGACGGCCAGCGACCGCGGCCGGCCGGGCCCGTCGGTGCGCGAGCGGTGCGCGGCCCCGCCGTACGCCCCGCTGCCGTACGCCACAGCGCGCTTGCCCTTGCCGTTGCGGCCCCGCGGTCGACGCGAGTCGTCGCGGACGTGCCGGGCCTCCTCCTTGCTGACCCGGACCAGCGCGGGGTTGACCTCGGCGGTGGCCTGGCTGGGCAGCGGCACCGCGGTGGGAGCCTCGTCGGCGAACAGGTCGTAGAGCCGCTTGCCCACCAGCACGTGCTGGAACAGCGGCACCGGGCGGCGTTCGGAGACGACCACGGCCATCTCACCGCGCACCTCCGACAGCCAGTCGCCGAACTCCTCGGCGTTGCTCACCGTGGCCGACAGCGCGACCAGCTGGATCGACTCGGCCAGGCCGATGATGACCTCTTCCCACACCGCCCCGCGGAACCGGTCGGCCAGGTAGTGCACCTCGTCCATCACCACGAAACCCAGGTTGGTCAGCGTGGCCGAGTTGGCGTAGATCATGTTCCGCAGCACCTCGGTGGTCATCACCACCACCGGCGCCTCGGAGTTGATGCTGGAGTCGCCGGTCAGCAGACCGACGTTGGCCGACCCGTGACGGCGGACCAGATCGGCGTACTTCTGGTTGGACAGCGCCTTGATCGGGGTGGTGTAGAACGCCTTGCGCCCGCGCTGCAGGGCCAGCCAGATGGCGAACTCCCCCACGATCGTCTTGCCGGCCCCGGTGGGCGCCGCGACCAGCACGCCGGACCCGCCCTCCAGGTGGGCGCACGCCTCGCGCTGGTAGTCGTCGAAGGCGAACCCGTAGCCGTCGGCGAAAGCGGTCAGCTCGGGAGTGGCCTGGGCGGTGCGGAACCGCTGGTAGGCCGCCGCCGGGCTGAGCGACTCCCGGTCCTGATCGAGCGGTCCGCCGACGGGATCAGGACGTTCGACCATGCCGCCACGCTACCCACCCGACTTCCGGAGCGAAAACACCGATGGTCGTGGGGACCGGCACACGACGCGGGTGGGCGCTCAGGGGGCGTAGACGCAGAGCAGTCCGGGGCGGACCTCGATGTCCAGCGGTCCCGCAGGCAGCGGTTCGCCGTCGCCGTAGCCCGCCAGATCGGGCCGCTCGACCCGGACCGTACGGGCTCGGAGCCGCTCCACGCACGAGTCGCGGACGAAGCGGCCGGAGAACGTCTGCGGCAGCAGCCGGAGCAGCTTGGCCCGGCTGGCCGCGTGCACGATGGTCAGGTCGAGCAGACCGTCGGCCGGGTCGGCGTCGGGGCAGATCTTCATCCCACCGCCGTAGTAGGGGCTGTTGCCGACGGCCAGCAGCATCGCCTCGAGCTCGCGGACCTCACCGTCGACGGTCAACCGGTACGGCAGCGGGTCGAACGAGGCGATCTCGGCCAGCGCGGCGACCGCGTAGCGCAGTGACCCCCTGGGTCGGGCCATCGCGTTGGCCCGGGCGTTGACCAGCGCGTCGAAGCCGGTGGCCACGACCCCGCCGACGAAGGTGT
>JBMDXL010000497.1:0-4104 GCA_048594465.1 Microlunatus sp.
ATCGGTGGCGGGGTGGCGGCCAACCGCCGGCTGCGGGAGCTGCTGACGGAGCGCGCGGCCGCCGCCGGGGTCCGGTTGCGCACCCCGCGCCCGGCCCTGTGCACCGACAACGGGGCGATGATCGCCGCCCTGGGCTCGGCCGTGGTGACCGCCGGTCTGGCGCCCTCGCCGCTCGACCTCGGCGCGGACTCGCGACTGCCGGTCGACCGCATCTGCCTGTGACCGGTCCCGGCACGCCTCCGGCGGACCACCCGCTGGCCGGCCCGGCCGGTCGGGAGGCCCTCGCGGCGGCCGCCGAGCAACCCGATCCGGACAGCCTGGCCGCGGCCACGGCGCTGCGGGCCCGGTTCCCACCCGAGCTGGCGGCGGCGGCCCTGACCCAGATCGGGCTGCGGCGCGCGGCCCGGGCCAAGCTGGGCGACCGGGCCGACCGGCTGCTGCTGACCCGGACCGGCCTCGAGCAGGCCACCCGGGCCACGGTCGCCGCCCACCACGCGCACCGGTTCGTGGCCGCGGGGGCCCGACGGGTGGTCGACCTGGGCTGCGGGATCGGCACGGACGCCCTGGCCCTGCTGGACGCCGGTCTGGAGGTGGTCGCGGTGGAGGCCGATCCGGAGACCGCCTCCATCGCCCGGGCCAACCTGGGTGACCGGGCCGAGGTGCTGGTCGGTGACGCGGTCGAGCTGGCGCCCCGGCTGCTGGGTCCGGGTGTCGCCGCGTACGCCGACCCGGCCCGCCGGACCGGCCGCGGCCGGAGCTGGCGGACCGAGGACCTGAGCCCGCCCTGGTCGTTCGTGGCGTCGCTGCTGACCGGTGACCGGGTGACCGGGGTCAAGCTGGGCCCGGGTCTGCCGCACCGGGTCATCCCGGACGGCGTCGAGGCGGAGTGGGTGGGCGAGCGGGGTGACACGGTGGAGGTCGGCCTCTGGTCCGGACCCGGCGCGCTGATCGGTGGGCGGGTGGCGCTGCTGCTGCCCGACGACCGGCTGGTCGTCGACCCGGCGGCGGCGCCGCTGCCGTCCGGTCCGGTCGGCGCCGTGCTCTACGAGCCGGCCGGCGCGGTGACGCGGGCCGGCGGGCTCGACCAGGTGGGAGCCGCGTTGGACGCCCACCGGCTGCACCCCGATCTGGCCTACCTGACCGCCGACCACGTCCGGTCGACGCCGTACGCGACCGCCTTCGCGGTGCTGGAGGTCCACCCGTACACGGAGCAGGCGTTGCGCCACTGGGTCCGGGAGCGGGGGATCGGCACCCTGGAGATCAAGAAGCGGGGACTCGACCTCGACCCCGCGGTGCTGCGCAAGCGGCTGAAGCCGCGGGGGACCGCCGCGGCGACCGTGGTCCTGAGTCGCACCGTGGAGGCGACGGTGATGATCGTGGTGCGACGGCTCCCGCTCCCACCGGACAGCGTGCCCGTCTGACACTCCTCAGCTCACACACTGCGTGCCGGAGAGCGCGAGGGGAGTCAGTAGGCTCGCCCCCATGCCCGCTGACCCGTCGACCGCGCCCGCCGAGTGGGGCGAGGAGCGTCGCCGCGAGGTGACCTGGCACGACCCGGCGGTCGGCGCCGGGGCGGGACGCAGCCTGTCGGGTCGGGACTACCTGACCGCCATGCTCGAGGGCCGCCTGCCGCCGCCCCCGATCGCCCGGACCCTCGGCTTCACCCTGAGCCGGATCGAGGACGGGCAGGCCTGGTTCACCTGCGAGCCACACGAGTCGCACGGCAACCCGATCGGGGTCGTGCACGGCGGTCTGGTCTGCACCCTGCTCGACTCCGCCCTGGCCTGCGCGGTGCACAGCCAGCTCCCCGCGGGGGTGGGCTACACCTCGATCGAGCTCAAGGTCAGCTACCTCCGCGCCGTCACCCCGGACAGCGGCACGCTCACCGCCCACGGTCACGTGACCAAGCCGGGTCGGCGGGTGGCCTTCGTCGACGGGGACGTCCGCGACGCCGCCGGCAAGGTCGTCGCGACGGCCAGCGGCAGCTGCCTGATCATCGGACCGGCGTGACCGGGACCCCGCGGGAGTGTCGGTGACCGACGTCCTGCTGGTCGCGCTCTACGTCGCCGCCGGCATCGCCGCCGCCTGGGACGCCCGGCGCAAGGGCTACGACGACCGGTTGTTCCTGGTCCTCGGGATCATCCTCGGACCGATCCTGCTGATCATCATGTGGCTGCTCAAGCCGAAGCCGCTGGCCGTCGGCACCGCCGTCCGTCCCGCCGCCCCCATCGCGCTCGACGACGGTCGCAAGATCCCGCCCTCGCACGTGTCGGTGGTCCGGGCCACCACGGTGATCGACGACACCCTGGTCTGCCAGATCACCGCCCCCGACGCCAGCCGCCACTGGGTGGCCCAGGAGGCCCTGACCCGGGTCCGCCACCGCGGCTGACGACCCGCCGACCGGGGCGTCAGGGTTCCCTGGGGGCGTCGCTGCCCCTACGGTGGCAGGACCGGCAGCACCCAAGGAGGCGTGCGCATGTCCAGTGACACCTCGATCGGCAAGGCCCTCGACGTCGATCCGGCGGAGACCGGGTTCCGGCTCCGGACCACGCACCTCGGGCCCCCCAAGGTCGCGGACCTCCCCGAGCCACCCTCGGGCTGGCTCAAGATCATCGGCCCGGGCATCGTCGGCGCCGGTGTGGGTCTGGCGTCGGGGGAGTTCATCCTCTGGCCCTACATCGCCAGCCAGGTGGGTCTGGTCTTCCTCTGGGGCGCCGTCATCGGCGTGCTCACCCAGTGGTTCCTGAACATGGAGATCGAGCGCTACACCCTGGCCACCGGCGAGACAGCGCTGACCGGCTTCAACCGGCTCGGCAGGCACTGGGGTCTGGTGTTCGCGATCCTGGCCTACTTCGCCAACCTCTGGCCCGGCTGGGCGACCAGCTCGGCGGCCATGCTCTCCTACATCTTCGGTGGCACCCCGCGGTGGATCGCCATCGGCATCCTCGTGGTCGTGGCGCTCATCCTCACCCTGGCTCCGCGCATCTACGTAGCCCTCGAACGGCTGCTGACGGTCAAGGTGATCCTGATCGGCGGGTTCTTCGTCCTGGCTCTGGCCCTGGTGGTGAAGGGCGACACCTGGGCGGAGCTGCCGCAGGCGGTCACCAACTTCGGGCGCTTCCCGGCCGAGCTCGGCTTCGCCTTGATGATGGGCGCGATCGCGTACGCCGGCGCCGGTGGCGGCCAGAACCTCTGTCAGAGCAACTGGATCCGGGACAAGGGCTTCGGCATGGGCGCCCACGTGCCCAGCCTGGTCTCGCCGATCACCGGGGAGAAGCATGCCGCCCGCTTCGTCGGCGCGTACGTCTTCCCCGACACCGCCGAGAACCGGGACCGGTGGAAGCGCTGGTGGAAGTTCGCCAACGTCGAGCAGCTGGCCACGTTCGTGCTGATCACCATCCTGACCATCACCGCCACGTCCCTGCTGGCCCGGGCCACCCTCTACGGCCGCGACGACGTGGAGAACAACATCGGCTTCCTGCAGGTCGAGGGCCAGGTGCTGGCCGACACCGTGGGCGGCTGGTTCGCGGTGCTCTTCTGGGCGGTCGGGGCCTTCTCGCTGTTCGCCGCCGCCGTGGGCATCGTCGACTACACCACCCGGCTGATGTCGGACGTGCTGAAGTCGACGTACCTGCGCCACCGCGAGATCACCGAGAGCCGGCTCTACACCTACCTGGTGCTGGCCATCGTCGGGATCGGCATCGCCATCCTGCTGGCCGGTCTGGACCAGCCGCTGGTCCTGCTGGTCATCTCCGGCTGCACGGCCGGGGTGATGATGTTCATCTACTCGATCCTGCTGCTGGTGATGAACCGGACCGCACTGCCCGCCAGCATCAGGGTCCGCAGCTACCGGGTGGCGGCGCTGATCTGGTCCACGGTGTTCTTCGGGTTCATGGCCGTCCTGGCGCTCAACGAGCAGGTCCGCAAGCTGTTCTGACGAGAGCGAGGATCCGCGAGCCCCTCCGACGGGCACGCCTCGGCGTCCTGAGGCGTACCAGCCGAGGTCTTGGCCGCTTCACAGCCTGGTGCTGGCACTCACCAAAGGGGAGTGCTAATGTCGTTTTGGCACTCTCCCCTGGGGTGTGCCAACGGTCGAGGCGGCAC
>JBMDXL010000498.1:0-8713 GCA_048594465.1 Microlunatus sp.
GGTCTCCGGCACATCCGCGGCGAAGGACGGCGTGATCGTGATGCGGATCGACGACACCGTCGGCCGCGACGTCGATCCCCGGCTGCGGGGGGCGGTGGTCGTCTTCAACACCGGCCCGCAGGAGGTCGTCCAGTCCGTGCCCGGACTGAGCGGGGCCTGGTCGCTCTCGCCGGTGCAGACCAAGGGCTCCGACGCGGTGGTCAAGACCGCGGCCTGGGACGCCCGGGCGTCGTCGTTCACCGTGCCGGGACGGACGGTGGCCGTCTTCGTCCAGGGTCGGTGACCGGTGAATCGCACTCGTAACATGAGAAACCTTGACCGAGTTCTCAGATAGGGCCACTGTTGACCCATGGGGAACCTGTCTGACAGCCGTACAGCTGGTCTGTCGGTGTTCCCCCGCCAGTCAGCGGTCGGTTTCGTCCTGGATGATCTCCGGGACGGCATCACCGCAGGCGTGATCCGGGTCGGTGACCGGCTCCCGTCCGAGGCGGCCCTGGCCGCGCGCTACTCGGTCAGTCGATCGGTGATCCGCGAGGTGCTGAAGGCCAGTGCGGCCCTGGGTCTCACGGTCACCCGCACCGGCAAGGGCACCTTCGTCGTCGGTCGTCAGGCCGGGGACCTCGTCTTCGGCGACTACTCGTCCGCGGACCTGCTCGAGGTGCGCCCGCACGTGGAGGTCCCGGCCGCCGGCCTGGCCGCCCTGCGTCGCACCGAAGAGGACCTGGAGCAGCTCCAGGACCTCACCGAGGGGATGGAGGCCGAGAGCGACCCCTCGGTCTGGATCGGACTCGACGCCACCTTCCACGTGATGGTGGCCGAGGCGTCCAAGAACCCGGTGTTCGCTCAGGTGATCCGGTCGATCCGAACCGCCCTGTCCGAGCAGTCGGCCATGCTGAACGAGCGCTCGCGCCCGCGACGCGGTCGCTCCGACGCCGAGCACCGCAGCATCACCGCCGCCATCGCCCGCGGTTCGGTGGTCGAGGCCGAGGACGCCATGCGCTTCCACCTCGACCAGGTCCACGACGCCGTGGTCGACTCCCTCTCCGACCTGCCCCCTCCCTGAGGCCAGGCGCCGACCGACCCGGTCGGCACCCTCTCGACCCGGTCGGCACCCTCTCGACCCGACCTCCGGTCCGCACCCTCTCCACCCGACGCCAGCCCGGCCCCGGCCGGGATCGATGACGCCTGGCGTCGATCCGCCCGTCCCCCGCGAGCACCTCCCCGAATCGAGGCACCGTGACGCAGCTCGACACCCAGTCCAGCAATCCCAACTCCGCCCACAACGCCCATCTCGACGCCGAGCAGGTCGGCTACAAGCAGACCCTCGGACGCCGGCACGTCCAGATGATCGCCATCGGCGGCGCCATCGGCACCGGTCTGTTCCTCGGCTCCGCCTCCCGTCTGCACAACACGGGTCCGGCGCTGCTCCTCTCCTACGCCTTCGTCGGCGTGATCGCGTACTTCCTGATGCGGGCGCTCGGCGAGCTGGTGCTGCACCGGCCGACCTCGGGGGCCTTCGTCTCCTACATGCGCGAGTTCTACGGCGAGAAGGCCGCGTACGTCACCGGCTGGATGTACTGGCTGAACTGGGCCCTGACCGGCATCGCCGAGCTGTCGGCGGTCGGTCTGTACGTCCAGTACTGGGCTCCGACCATGCCGACCTGGGCCACCGTGCTGATCGCGCTGGCCGTGGTGCTGGTGATCAACCTGCTGTCCGCGCGGGCCTTCGGCGAGTTCGAGTTCTGGGCCGCGATCGGCAAGGTCGGCGCCATCGTCGTGTTCCTGGTGGTCGGCACCATCGTGGTGGTCTTCGGGCTGAACGTCGGTGACCACAAGGCCGGGTTCTCCAACCTGTGGAGCAACCCGGGCGGCTTCTGGCCGACCATGGACCCGTACAACTGGTACGGCCCGCTGCTGGTCATGTCCGGCGTGGTCTTCGCCTACGCCGCCATCGAGATGGTCGGTGTGGCCGCCGGCGAGATGGAGGACTCCGAGCGCGAGGTGCCCAAGGCCGTCAACGCGGTGATCTTCCGGATCGGCGTCTTCTACTGCGGCTCCATCCTGCTGCTGGTCTGCATGCTGCCGACCCAGGACTACACGGCCGGCACCAGCCCGTTCGTCACCGTCTTCGACCGGATGGGTCTGTCCTGGATGGCCACCCTGATCCAGGCCATCTTGATCATCGCGGCCATGTCCAGCCTCAACTCCGGTCTCTACTCCACCGGTCGGGTGCTGCGCAGTCTCGGCATGTCCAAGCAGGCCCCCGCCTTCACCCTGAAGATGAGCAGCCAGGGCGTGCCGTGGGCCGGCATCGTGATGACCTCGGTGGTCTTCGTCTTCGGCGCGGTGCTGAACGCCGTGGCCCCGGACGCCTTCGAGATCGCGCTGGAGGCCGCGGCCATCGGCGTCGTCTTCACCTGGGCGACCATCTTCTTGTCCCAGCTCCGACTGCGGGCCCTGGTCAACAAGGGGATCATCGCCCCGAGCAAGTTCCAGGCCCCGGGTTACCCGTGGACCAGCTACCTCGGACTGGCCTTCCTGGCCTTCGTCCTGGTCGGCATGGGCATCTCCGGCTGGCAGTCCTCGCCGTACTTCTGGCACAAGACCACCTTCATCGTGGTGGTCATCGGCATCCCGATCATCGTGCTGCTGCTGGTCGGCGGCTGGTTCCTGGTCCGGCCCAAGGTGATGGCCCACACCAACGGCCGGATCAAGGCGGTCTGGTCCGACGACGGACCCACCTACCCCGGGGTGACGCCCGACGAGCTCGACCGGGAGAACGACCCCGGCACCAACCCGATCGACCCGGAGGTGAAGTGATGCGTGCCCCGATCCGGCGGATGCTGGCGGCGGTCGTCGCCTGCACGGCCCTGGCCACCGTCACCGCCTGCGGTGCCGGCGAGATCAACTCCGACCCGGCGGTCGTCCCGGGAGCCACCCCGGGCGGCAGCCTGCGGATCGGCATCTCCTTCGACCAGCCCGGTCTGGGTCTCAAGGACGGTGACAGCTACACCGGCTTCGACGTCGACACGGCCACCTACGTGGCCAAGTCGCTGGGTGTCGCCCCGGACAAGATCACCTGGATCGAGGCCGACCCCGGCAACCGCGAGAGCCTGCTCAGCAGCGGCGCGGTCGACCTGGTGCTCTCCACCTACTCGATCACCGACGAGCGCAAGCAGGTGGTCGACTTCGCGGGTCCGTACTTCGAGGCCCACCAGGACCTGCTGGTCCGGCGCAACGAGGAGGAGATCACCGGGCCGGAGACGCTGACCAACCGGGTGCTCTGCTCGGTCGCCGGCACCACCTCGGCGGCCCTGGTCAAGGAGAAGTTCAAGGGCACCATCGACCTGCGCGAGTACGCCAAGTTCTCCGACTGCGTCGCCGCCCTGGACCGCAGCGAGGTGGACGCGGTCACCACCGACGACGTGATCCTGGCGGGGTACGCCGCCGAGGACCAGTACAAGGGCAAGCTCAAGGTCGTCGGCAAGGGCTTCTCCGACGAGCTGTACGGGGTCGGCATCAAGAAGGGCGACACCGACCTGGTGGACAAGGTCAACACCGCCCTCAAGGCCTACATCGAGGACGGCTCCTGGAAGGCCTCGCTGGAGCAGAACGTCCGCCCGTCCGGGTACGACATCCCCAAGCCCCCCACGCCGGGGAGCTGACCGGAGCAGGAGCCCGCGTGGACCACCGTCCGGCGCCGCTCCAGGACTTCCTGGAACGGCACGAGCCGTTCGCCTCGCTCGAACCGGCGGCCGTCGCGACCATCGCGGCGGCCGCCCGGGTCGAGCGGTTCGGCGCGGGCGAGCTGATCGTCGACGCCTTCGCCCGTCCCAACAACCAGCTGTTCGTCGTGGTCGACGGTGAGGTCGGGCTCTGGAACGACCGGGACCGGCTGCTGCAGATCCCCGACGAGCGACTCGCCGAGGGCGACGTGTTCGGCTTCTCCTCGATGCTGACCGAGCGCTCCGTCGGCCCCCGGGCCGTGGCCTCGGGGCCCACCACGGTGGCCGTCATCCCCGGCTCGGCCGTGGCCCCGGCCTTCACGTCCTCGACCGGCAGCCGCTTCCTCGCCGAGCACATGTCCGCGGCGATCCGGCGGGGGGCGCAGCGCCCCACCTACAACCTGGTCGACGACCTGATCGGAACCCCGCCCCTGGTCGTCACCCCCACCGTGTCCGCGTACGAGGTCGCCCGGCTGCTGACCGAGCGGCAGCTCACCGACCGGCACCTGCCCTGCGCCGTGATCGAGCTCGGCGACGGTCGCTACGGCATCGTCAGCGACGCCCTGCTGCGCCGGCACCTCATCGTCGACGGGCGCCCGGGCAGCACCGCGGTGGGCCAGCTCGTGCACACGCCCGCCCCGACCGTACGGCTGGGTGACTCGGCCACCGAGGCGCTGATCCTGCTGCTGGAGGCTGACGCCGACTTCCTGGTCGTGGTGGACGCGCACCGACGGCTGCAGGGGGTGGTGGCGCCCCGGGACTTCGCGGTGTCGCCCACCACCGCCGGGGTGTCGCTGCACGAGCAGCTCCGCCGGGCCGCCGACACCGACGAGCTGCTCGAGCGGGCCCGTCGGGTGGTGGCCACCCTGGACGACCTGCTGACCGGGGGACTGACCTCGGACCGGGTGATCGCGGTCTACTCGACGTTGCTGGACACCCTCGTGCGGCGGGCGATCACCCTGGTCCTCGCCGCCCACCCCGACCTGTCGGTGGACGCCTTCACCTGGTTGTCCCTGGGCAGCAACGGCCGCCGCGAGGCGGTGCCGAGCTCCGACGTCGACACGGCCGTGGTCTTCGCCGACGGTCTGTCACCGGGCCAGGTCGACGCCTACCGCGTCGCCTTCGCCGAGGTCCACGACGTGCTGGCCCGCGCGGGTCTGAGTGGGGACCACCACGGGGCCACGGCCTCCCACCCCCCGTTCTCCCGGACCAACGCCGAGTGGCGGGCGGCCGGGCGGACCTGGATGTCGGCCCCGGAGAAGAACCAGGGCGCGGTGATGGCCTCCCTGCTGGTCGACGGCCGCCCGATCTTCGGCGACCCCGGTCTGTCCGCGGTGGCCCGGGTGTTCTCCGAGCTGCGGCGGCACCACGGCACCATGCGGCTGCTGCTGCAGGAGTCGCTGTCGCACCGGGCCCGGATGCACTCGGTCCTCGACGTCCTGACCCGCCGCGACGGGACCTTCGACATCAAGGCCGGAGCGATCCTGCCGGTGGTCAACCTGGCCCGCTGGGCCGCCCTCAGCGTCGGCTCGGCGGTGCTGCCCACCGAGGACCGGCTCCGGGTCGCGTCGGGGTCGGCGATGCTGCCCGCCCGTCGGGGCCGGAACCTGATCGAGGCGTTCGAGGTCTTGCAGCACCTGCGGCTGCGCTACCAGCTGCGCGAGCTGGGTGAGGGCCGGCCGGCCTCGGACGTGCTGGTGCTGGAGTCGCTGTCGCCGATCGACCGGAGCATGCTCACCCAGGCCGTCCGCGAAGTAGCGGCCGCCCAGCGCCGGATGGACAACATCGCGCAGTACGTCCCCATCGACGCCTGGACCTCGCCGGAGGAGCCGTGACCGGGCCGGCGGCGGCGCGTCGGGTCGCGGTGATCGGGGACGTGGGTGGGCACGCGGACGAGCTGCGACGCGAGCTGGTCCGGCTCGGGGCGGACGCAGCGACCGGCGACCTGCCGCCGGACCTGACCGTGGTGCAGGTGGGCGACCTGGTGCACCGGGGCCCGGACTCGGCCGGTGTCGTCGCCCTGGTCGACCGCTACCTGCGGGAGGGCGCGGGCCAGTGGATCCAGCTGGTCGGCAACCACGAGGCGCAGTACCTGGCCGCTCCCGCCTTCAGCTGGCCCGAGCGGCTGGACGACGCCACCGCGGACACCGTCCGCGGCTGGTGGGCCGACGGGCTGATGCAGGTGGCCGTGGTGGTGGGTGACGCCGACGACTGCGACGTGCTGGTCACCCACGCCGGGTTGACCGCCGGCTACTGGCGGCAGGTCCTCGGCGCCCCGGTCGACGCCGTCCGCACCGCCGACGCGCTCAACCACCTGATCGGCGACCACGACCCGGTCCTGTTCCGCCCCGGGCAGATGCTCACCGGTCGGGCACCGGAGCTGGCGGCGGGACCGCTGTGGGCGGCGGCCGCCACCGAGCTGGTGCCCGGGTGGCTGGGCGCCGGGATGCCGTTCCACCAGCTGCACGGCCACACCTCCTTGTACGCCTGGGACGAGCACCGCTTCGCCGCGCGGGAGGAGATCGCCCGGCGCACCACGCTGGACGAGCCGGCCCGGCACGAGAGCACCAAGCTCGGCGGGTCCCGGATCATCGGGATCGACCCGGGCCACGGCCGGGTGGCCCGGGCGTCGTGGCGCGCCTGGGAACCGGCCACGTCCCTCTGAGTCGTCAGCCTCGGTGGTCGCCCGAGCCACCACCGACGCTGACAACTCGGTGGGTCCGGGGTCAGAGGTCAGGGGTCAGAGGTCAGGGGTCAGAGGCGGGTGGCGCGCCGGGTCGTCCAGACGTCGGCCACGGTCTTCAGGGCGACCAGCACCAGCACCAGCCAGACGTCGCGTCCGGCCAGCGTCCCCATCGCCGTCACCGTCGGCTGCAGCAGCTCCGGGACCGAGGACGCACCGAGCTGGCTCAGCACGGTGGCGAAGGCGATCAGCACCGCCACGTGCAGCACGATGATCCGCGGATAGGGCTGCGCCATGGCCCGGCCGGGGGAGACGACGTCCCGCTGGCCCGCGCCGAACCACACGGTGGAGACCTCGACGGCGTACCGGATGACGATCAGCACGATCGGCAGACCCAGCAGCAGGAAGCTCGCCCGGACCCCGAGGGTGTAGGCGACGAAACCGGTGAACACCGCGTGCACGAGGCAGAACAGGCCGTAGTGGACGCAGAAGAACAGCGCCAGGGGCACCGGCTTGGGGGCCGTGGGTCGGCCGTTCACCGTGAGCCGGAGCGGCTTCTCTCCGCGCCCGTCGCCCCGGGCGGTGAGGATCCGCACCACGTTCCAGGCGCCGATCACCGCGTTCTCCACCCAGAAGAGCACGAACACGTTCCCGGCGGGCCAGCCGAGGGCCACGACCCCCAGCACGGTGAACGCGTTCAACCCGACGGCGAACGCCACCGGCAGCAGCCACGGGCGCGAGGTCGGTGCCGGGTCCGCGGGTGCGGTCGGGAGCGCGGTCGACAGCGGAGGACCGGCGGTGGGCTCAGTCAGTCTGGGTCACCTTCTTCAGCCCGCGGGGGGCGTCGGGGTCGAGACCGAGTCGGCGGGCGAGCCGTTCGATCGTCACCTGGGCGGGGATCGCGAGCACCAGCGGCGCCAGCGGCTCACTGAGCGTAGGTCCCGGCAGGGCCACGTCGCAGGCCGCGCGAAAGGCGTCGTCACCGCCGATGCCCAGCACCGGGCTGCCCTTCGCGCGCACCGTGGCGGCCAGCTCGACCAGTCCGGGCAGGGTGGGTCCGGACGGTCCGGCGACCAGCAGGGTGACCAGCTCGTGGTCGACGATGGCGATCGGACCGTGCTTGAGGTCGGCGTACGACAGCCCGCGGACCGGTCGCAGACAGGTCTCCTCCAGCTTCAGCGCCACCTCCAGGGTGGTGCCGAAGCACAGCCCCCGCCCGCTGGCCAGCACCTCGTCGGTGCGGGCCAGGGCCGCCACCATCGCATCCAGGTCGCCGGGGCGGTCGAGCAGGCGCTGGGCCTGCGCCGGCACGTCGGCGAAGCCGGCGTCCAGCCGTCCCGGCTCGGGGGCCACCGCGTCCACCGCCACCGCCAGGGCCGCGACCTGGGTGGTGTAGCTCTTGGTGGCGGGCACGGCCTTCTCCGGTCCGGCCTGGGTGAGCAGGGCGATGTCGGCGGTTCGGGCCAGCGGCGAGCCGTCCACGTTGGTCACCGCGACGGTGGCCGAACCGCAGCTCCGCGCCCAGTCCAGGGCCTCCACGATCTCCTGGGTCGAGCCGGACTGGCTGACCCCGATGGTGACCGTGTCGGCCAGGTCCAGGCGGGCGTCGTAGAGCGTGGCCACCGAGGGGGCGGCCAACGAGGCGGGGACCCCGGCGTGCACCTCGGCCAGGTAGCGGGCGTAGATGGCGGCGTTGTCCGACGAGCCCCGGGCGATGAGCAGCAGCCGGTGCCGCCCCCGGGCCAACCGGGCGATCTCGGCCCGGCGGGGGAGCAGGCTGGTCAGGGTCCGGTCGAGGGCGGCGGGCTGCTCGGCGATCTCCCGAGCCATCTGGGTGACCCGTTCGTCTTCCTTGTCCGGCACGCGGCGCTCCTCCATACTGGTCTGCGGTGGTCTTATGATCCGACCCCATCGGCTACAGCAACGGAGACGTCGTGGAGCGTGAGTTCGGGGGCACGGGCTTCGGAACCTACCGGGTCGAGCGACCGCTCGGATCGGCCACCACGAAGCGTGCCCAGGTCCGGGCCATCCTGGAGCAGCTGATCGACGCCGAGCTCAGCCCGGGCGACGCGATCCCCTCCGAGCGCGTGCTGGTGATCCGGCTGGGGGTCAGCCGGGTCACCATCCGGCAGGCCATCGCCGACCTGGTCGACGCCGGGGTGCTGGAGCGCGTCCACGGCAAGGGGACCTACGTCACCGGGCCGCAGATCGACTCCCGGTTGCACCTCACCTCCTTCTCCCGGGAGATGCGCGACCGCGGTCTGATGCCGGCCACGGTGGTGCTCTCGGCCAGCGAGGAAGCGGC
>JBMDXL010000499.1:0-2469 GCA_048594465.1 Microlunatus sp.
CCTCTACGACCTGGTCCGCGACTACACCTCGCGGGAGGGCAAGGGCCTGCGGCCCGGTCTGCTGCTGGCCGCGGCCGACGCCTGCGGTGCCTCCACCCGGACCGCGCTGCCGGCGGCCGCCGCGCTGGAGCTGCTGCACACCGCCTTCCTGATCCACGACGACGTCGAGGACCACAGCCGGCTCCGGCGGGGCCGCCCGACGCTGCACGAGCTGCACGGGGTGGCGCTGGCGGTCAACGCGGGCGACGCGCTGGCCAACCTGGCCGTCCGCCCGCTGATGTCGCCGGCGTTCCCGCGCTACCGCTCGCGCGAGGTGCTGGCGGAGCTGCGGATGGCGATCCGGCAGACCACCGAGGGCCAGGCGCTGGAGCTCGGCTGGCGCCGGCACGCCGTGGTCGACCTGACCCCGCTGGACTACCTGGAGCTGGTGGGCCGGAAGACCTGCTGGTACACCACGATGGCGCCGCTGCGGATCGGGGCGCAGCTCGGTCGCTGGCGGCCGGAGCCGGTGGCGCTGGACCGGCTCGGCTTCCTGGCCGGCTGCGCCTTCCAGATCCGCGACGACCTCCTCGATCTGGCCCCCGGGGGTCAGGCCGGGAAGACCCCGCGCAGTGACGTGGTGGAGGGCAAGCGGACGTTGGTGCTGATCCACCTGCTGTCGGTCGCCACCCCGACCGAACGGGCCTGGGTGGTGGACTACCTGCGACGCGAGGCCGACGACCGGAGCCCGGCCGACGCCGAGCAGCTGCTCAGCCTGATGACCGCGGCGGGCAGCCTCGCGTACGCCGAGCAGTTCGCGGCGGTGCTGGCCACCGCCGCTCAGGAGTCGTTGGAGATCGCCTTCGCCGCCGTGCCGGCGTCGCCAGCGCTCGACTTCCTGCGCGAGCTGGTCGACCACCTGGTCAGCCGGACCGACTGAGCTGTCGAGCGGCGGCCGCCGCGTCCGGTGGACGGGCTCGGCGGGAGGGGCGGAGGGATCAGAGCCCGGCCCGACGTCGCAGCGCGGGCGCGTCCACGATCTCGATGGTGCGGCCGTCGAGTCGGATGATGCCGCGCCCCACCAGACTCTGCAGCACCCGGTTGACCGCCGGCCGGGAGGCACCGACCATCTGGGCCAGCTCGGTCTGGGTGAGATGCAGGTCGACCGCGAGCCGCCGGCCCGGGTCGTCGGAGGCGTGCTCGGCCCGCTGGATCAACAGCTTGGCGATCCGACCGCCGAGATCGAGGAAGACCAGGTCGGTGGTCTGCTCGGTCAGCCGGCGCAGCATCGCCCCGAGCGTGTGCAGCAGGGCGTCCAGCAGGGCCGGGCTGCGTTGCATGGCGCTGAGCAGGGCCGTCCGGTTGATCACCAGGGCCGTGGTCGCCTGCACCGCGACGGCCGACGCCGAGCGGGGTCCCTGGTCGATCACCGACAGCTCACCCAGCACCTCGCCGGCGCCCAGGGTGGCCAGCACCATCTCGTCCCCGCGCTCGGAGGCCACGGTGATCTTGACCAGGCCGTCGGCCACCACCGCGAGGTGGTCACCGGGATCGCCCTGGTACCAGAGGAACTGGTCCCGCCGGAACCCGCGGACGGTGCACACCGCCGCCAGCTCGTCCAGCGCGCTGGTCTCCAGCCGCCCGAACACCCGGGTCGACCGGAGGGTGTCGAGAACCTCGTCGCGGTTCATCGCCGGCCCGCCGGACCGGTGTCCGTCGCCGCTTCCGCTGGGTCCCCACGCACGGCGTCATCATGGCATCCCGCTCAGGCGCGGAAGGTCGTGTGGGGTGATCGGACCGCTCAATGCGATCGCCCTGGGGGCGCAGCCCGAACTGAGGGACTCGGAACTCCTTCAGCTTGCCGCACAAGCCCCTCAACGGCCGACCACGGTGGATAGCCTCGCCTGTGCCGCGGACAATCACGTTCTGGTGAGTGTGCCACTGCGAATCCGACGAGACGTCCGACTTCCACCTATCGCAGCATCGAGGACCGATGGATCCAACCCTCCCAACGATCGACGTGGAGTACAGCGCGCGGCGTCAGCTGCCGTATCTCGGTCTGTTCGTCGCGCTGATCGCCGCGCTCGTTGCCGCTTGGGCGTTCGGGGCGCTTCCGCTGTGGCCCGTCGTCGCCATCAGTGCCGTTGTGTCGGTGATCCTCGTCATCGGCGTTGTCGAGGCCGCACAGAGCGCACGATCTGGCGTCGTCCTCACCCTCAACCAGCAGGGGCTCGTTGTCTGCGGCGACCACTTCGTTCCGTGGTCGGATCTCCGCGAGGTGGTGATCGGTCCGCTGCAGCCAGCCTGGTTGTTCGCGTCGGGCTTCGTGAAGGTCATCGCGTTCGTGCCACGAGCGGGCGTGTCGCTCCCTGATCCGCCCAGTGCGCGTGGGACGGCCTACACCTATGGTCGCAGGGCTCGCGTCCGACGGTACGGCACGAATCTCGTCATCAGCGGCGTGGCGCTGACCCCCACCCTCGACGACGTGGC